>NZ_RZOF01000392.1:0-5477 GCF_003998955.1 Mesorhizobium sp. M4B.F.Ca.ET.017.02.2.1
GCAACACCCAAGTCTTGCTTGAAAGCCATTTCCTGCCCCCGACTTTCAGGAGGCCAGCACACATGGCCGACCCCGCACCCCTCTTGAGGTTCATTCATCCGGCACAAATGCAGCCGCGGCTACATTTTCCGTTGAGTTCCCGACACAATCTTCCACGGCATCAGGGTCAACTTCAAGAGGCAGGCGAAGACGGTTCTGGAGCCAACAAATCCGGAGGAGAATGTCCTCGGCTCTTGGAATCTCTATGGTTGCCGCCACCCGCATGCGATAACTTTAGTCATGCGTTATGTCATCGTCATCATCACCCTCACCTTCGCCCTGATCTGGGACGGCCTCTACAACCAGGGCCGCTACCTCGACACGACGGTCAGGGAGGTATCGCGCATCGTGCGCTACGTCACCGGCGCGGTCTGACGCCGCGCATGGCGGGCGCGACATCGTTGCCGGTTGACGCTGCGCCCTTGCTCCCACAAAACACGCCTGAAATGACGATCAGGGAGGCTGGGTTGATCCGGCACATCGTTTTCTTCAGCGTGCGACGCAAGGAGGATGTGGAGGCCGTTCGATCGGGCCTGCTGGAATTGCGCAGGATCCCGTATTCGACGCATTTCGAAGTTACGCTCAATACCAAGGTCGATCTGTTCTCCAACGCGATCGACGTCGTCGTCTATGCCGAATTCGAGGACGACGCCGCGCTCGCCGCCTACAAGGCGCATCCGCTCTATGCCGAGACGACCAGCCGGGTCAAACCGTTGCGTGAACTGCGTTATTCGGCCGACGTCGTGGCCGCCTGAGAGAGCGACTGTTCGAGCTGGCGCCTTTGCCGGCGCCCGGCGAAATAGCCAGTCACCACGCCAAAGCCGCCGGGCAGGTTGCTCGCCCTGCGCCACGCCATGATTTCCGCCAGCGCCACGCCGAAGCTGCCTTGCGCCAGAGCCTTCAGGACGCCGCGCAGCGTCAGGTAGCTGAGGATCGTGGCGTAATCCGGCGTCTGATAGTCCTCGCAGCGGGCGACGAAATCGCTCAGCCCGGCGATGTAGCCGGCATGGGTGCGCGACATCGAATTGGCTTCGCGGTATTTGAGGACGTCGACGGCCTTGCCGAAGGCGATGCGATGCTGCCGTCCCAGCCTGACCAGGAACTCACGGTCCTGATGGCGGTACAAACCGTCATCGTAGCCGCCGATCGACGCGAAGGCGGAACGGCGCACGGTAACGGTCGAATTGGTCAGCGGCACGCAGTGACAAAGCAGGAGCCGGCGCAGTCTCTCCGCGTCAGGCGTCGGGTCGGGCAATCGATGCAGGCGCTGGCGCCTGTCGGCGACATCCATGAAGCCGTCGATCGTGCAGGCGACATCCGGATTGGCATCGAAGAAGGCGATCAGCCGTTCGATGCGCCCGGGACAGAAGGCATCGTCGGAATCGAGAAACGCAATAAGCGGCGCGCTGGTCAGCGCCGCGCCTTCGTTGCGCGCCCGGTTGGCGCCGGAGGGCACCGGCAAACGGCGCCAGGCCAGGCGCGGATCGGCGAGCGAAGCAAGATAGGCTTCGGTATCGTCCTCGGAGCCGTCGTCGACGACCACCAGTTCGATATCGGGCCGCGGATCGGACAGGACCGATGCCAGCGTGCGGGGCAGGCTGCCGCGGCGGTTCCTGGCCGGGATGACGACGGCGAGCCGGGGGGTGGCGCCTGCTCCCTGCGCGGCTGGAAAGGAATTCGGCAAGACTGTCACCGACGGAACTCGTGCTTGGCGGGTCGAGTGCGGCCGAAGCCGGCCTTTGCCGCCCAGCGAAAGTCGACCATGTTGCGATGCGCGATCAGCCGTTAGCCCATACGGTAGGTGACGAAACGTTGCCAGACATCAAACTGAAGCGAAGTTCGTATATCAGCAATATCGCTGTATTCGCAAGAAACGCAGGCGCGCCAGGCGGCCTTACTCTGTTTGAACGGCCGAAGTCTCGGCCGGGTCGACGCCGCCTCGCTTGGGCGCGACCAGCACCAGCGCGGCGACAATTGCAATCGACGCAATCGTCATTGCGATGAACACAGTTCTTCCCATGGTTGTAAGTTAGGGTGGCTTCGTTCGACGACAAGGACACGCCGCCGAGATCGAGACCGCCAAAGCCCGCCGGGCGGTTGGCCGAGCCCTCTTGAACCGACTTCCGGAATGATGCACACCGCGCCGGCATGACCAAAGCGACGCAGGCTCATCCGCTCGACCATCTGGTGCTGCCGACAGCGCGCCTCGATGCCGCGCGGGCGCGGCTGGTTTCACTCGGCTTCGTCGTCGCGCCGACCGGCATCCACCCGTTCGGCACCGAAAACTGCTGTGTCTTTTTCGCCGATGGCACCTATCTGGAGCCGCTGGCGGTTGGCAACGACCAGGACGCGGACCGGGCGATAGGTGAAGGCAACGTGTTCGTCGCGCGCGATCGTCTCTACCGGCAGAACCTCGGCGACGAGGGCTTTTCCGCTGTCGTGCTCGGAACCGGCGATGCCGATGCCGACCACGTTCGTTACGTCGGGGCCGGGATGTCGGCGGGGGAGATGCTGAGTTTTTCGCGCACTTTCACCGATACGAGCGGCAAGAGCGACCTGGCGTCCTTCAAGCTGGCCTTCTGCGCCAGCAAGGATGCCGATGAGGCTTTCCTTTTCGCTTGTGAGCGCATCAATGCACCGAAGATCGACCGTACCGCATTGCAGGCCCATGCCAACGGCGTGACAGGCACCGTCGAAGTCGTCGCTGTCAGCGACAGGCCTTCTGGCCAGATCGGGCTGCTCTCGACGGCTGCCGGCAAGCAAGCTTCGCAAGGTGATGCGATCGAATTGCCGAACGCAACCCTGACCGTCCTGGAGCCGGCGGCCTTTGCCTCGCGCTGCAACGTTCCGACCGGAGCGTCGCCGCATCTGCGCTTTGCAGCCATCGTTTTCTCGGTCCGCAGCACCGCCATCGCAGCGCGCCTGCTTGCGGCCAACGCCGTCGCACATCACATGAGCGGCAATGATATTGTCGTCAGGCCGGCGCCCGGGCAGGGCGCCGCCTTCATCTTCCGGGAGACAAAATGAACAAACCCCTGGCGCCCAATCCGTCCGTGACCGTCGGCAACGTCGTCTTCTCGAACGCCGCGCCGCTGTCGCTGATCGCCGGCCCCTGCCAGCTGGAATCGCGCCAGCACGCCTTCGACATGGCCGGTGCGCTGAAGGAACTCACCAACAGGCTCGGCATCGGGCTTGTCTACAAGACCAGCTACGACAAGGCCAACCGCACCTCGCTGTCGGCCACGCGAGGCGCCGGGCTGGAAGCGGCGCTGCCGGTCTTCGACGATCTGCGGAAGACGTTTTCCCTTCCGGTGCTGACGGACGTCCACACCGAGGAGCAATGCGCGATCGTCGCGCCGCATGTCGATGTCCTGCAGATCCCCGCCTTCCTTTCACGCCAGACCGACATGCTGGTCGCGGCGGCCAGGACGGGCAAGGTGATCAACGTGAAGAAAGGCCAGTTCCTCGCCCCCTGGGACATGAAGAACGTGGTCGCCAAGATCACCGGTTCCGGCAACGCCAATGTGCTGACCACCGAGCGTGGCGCCTCCTTCGGCTACAACACGCTGGTGTCCGATATGCGGGCGCTGCCGATCATGGCCGAGATCGGGGCGCCGGTGATTTTCGATGCCACGCATTCGGTCCAGCAGCCTGGCGGGCAGGGTGGTTCTTCGGGCGGCGAACGTCGCTTTGTCGCGACGCTGGCGCGCGCCGCGGTCGCGGTCGGCGTCGCCGGCGTGTTCATCGAGACGCATCAGGATCCGGACAACTCGACCTCTTCCGATGGCCCGAACATGGTGCCCTTGAAGGACATGCCAGCCTTGCTGGAACGGCTGATGGCCTTCGATCGCATCGCCAAGGGACGCTGACCCGACTCGCCGTCCCATCGGCTTGTCGCAGGCAACCGCCGGCTGTAGCCTCCTGCCGCAACTGAGCGCCCTGGCAGGAGGAAGCCATGTCCGTCGCCCGCGTCACAGAGATCACGTCATCGTCCAAGAAGAGCTTTCAGGATGCCATCGAAAAGGGCATCGCGCGCGCCGCGAAGACCCTGAAGAACGTCGAGGGCGCCTGGATCCAGGACCAGAAGATCGTCGTCGAGAGCGGCAAGATCGCCGCTTACCGCGTAAACATGAAGGTCACCTTCATCCTCACCGACAACTAAGCAATTTCAGGAAAAGTGCGTAGCGGTTTTCCGTCCGGAATTGCCTAAAAACAAAGTCGGGAACCTTCGTCCGCCCCTCTCATTGTCCATGCAGGCATTCAATCGAGAGGAGTTCCACCATGAGCACCCTGACCGGGCACACCGAAGCCATTGCCGCCTCGCGCGTCATCGGCACATCGGTCTACAACACCGAAGGCAAGAGCATCGGCAGCGTCGAAGACATCATGCTCGACAAGACCTCGAACGGCATCATGTTCGCGGTGATCGGTTTTGGCGGATTCCTCGGCGTTGGCGAGAAGTACCACGCCATCCCGTGGGCGAGCCTCGACTATGACGAGGACAGGGGCGGCTATGTCGTGCCGTTCTCCAAAGAGCAGCTGCAGGCCGCGCCGGCCTATTCGATCAACGAATTGGCGGGCGCCGACGGCCAGGCGGCACGCGACGAGTCGTACAGCTACTACCGGGTCGAGCCCTACTGGCACTGAAGCGTTCGGCCAGCCCGGAGCGGAATCAAAAAAGGCCCCCGCACATGCGGGGGCCTTTCTTCTGCAAGATCCTACTGCGCTGCTTGAAGTGTCGACAGTTGCGCGGCGCCCTGCTGGGGCTGCTGGTTGTCGCACGACGTCAGGAACGCAGCCGCGATCAGGAACAAACTCACGATACCGCTCAACTGGGACATGGCGAAACTCCTCCTGTTTCGCCCCGCGCAACCAGAATCATAGACCAGAAAGTTGCGCCGCGCGCATGACTTATGATGACAGGAATTTGCGCTTCGTGAATCGGCGGGCGGGCAATATTTGCGGGCGCCCCGATTGCCTTTTGCGGCACTTTGGCTAAGAGGGGCGCGACGCTTCAATCGATCAATCGGGGACATTGCAATGACCGCCATCGTCGACATAGTCGGGCGTGAAATCCTGGACAGCCGTGGTAATCCGACCGTCGAGGTCGACGTGGTGCTGGAAGACGGCTCGATGGGCCGCGCCGCCGTACCGTCAGGCGCCTCGACCGGCGCGCATGAGGCGGTCGAACTGCGCGACGGCGGCCCGCGCTATCTCGGCAAGGGCGTGCAGCGGGCGGTCGAGGCCGTCAACGGCGAGCTGTTCGAGGCGATCGGCGGCATGGAGGCCGAGAACCAGATCCATATCGACCAGACGATGATCGAGCTCGACGGCACGCCGAACAAGAGCCGGCTCGGCGCCAACGCCATCCTCGGCGTGTCGCTGGCGGTCGCCAAGGCGGCGGCTGAAGCGGCCGGCCTGCCGCTCTACCGCTATGT
>NZ_RZOF01000393.1:0-5414 GCF_003998955.1 Mesorhizobium sp. M4B.F.Ca.ET.017.02.2.1
CGCGCGGCGGGCGCGAGCCATGCGAGCTCCGGGTGGCGGGCGATCGCAGCCATGGTGACGGAGGCGCCGAGGCGAACCTTGCCGCCGGAAACGGCGATCGCCGACAGTGACGGTTCGGTGGCGCGGACGAGGCTGGAGACAGAGACATCGCCTTCATTGGCGGCGCGCACGACCAGCGTGCCGCCGCCGAGATAGCGCGTGCCGGCGGCCTGCAGTGCCGCGTTCGCGTCCTTCACCGTCGGGAATGTCTGGAGGGCAAGCGCCATGGCACGCTCCTTGGCTCAGCTTTGGCCGGCGAAATGGCTCTTCAGCGCGTTGAAGCCGCCCTGGAAGACATTGGCGCCCATGCCTTCGGCGAGCTTGTCGGCTTCCTCGGGAGCGGCGTCGAAGCTCGCGCTCCATTCGGCAAAGGTGCGGTCGCCGTCGGTGACACGCCGCAACTGCAGCGTCGCCTTGTGATTGGTGATCGGCTGCGGGGTCTCGAGGATGGAGTAGCTGACCAGAAACTTCTCGTCGGAGAAGTCGAGCAGCTTTTCGCGCAGGCGGGCGCCGCTGACGAGCTGAAAGTTGCGCACGCAGCCAACCGTGCTTGCGTCCTTGCCGTCTTCGATATGGCTTTCGACCATGCGCGGGTGCCAGCCCGGCAGGCCGTTGAAGTCGCGGATCCGCGCCCAGACCTGTTCGACCGGCGCGTCGATGACGCTGGAGATGGTGACTTTCGCCATGGAGCCGTTCCCTTGCGGATGCGTATGGCGGAAAGGGTAGGGCGCACAGGCAGCCGGCGCTTATCAATGCGTCTTGAGTGCCTATCAATCAGTCTGAAAATAGAGCCGCTGCAGCCAGGGCCGCTCAAGCCATCGCTCGCGCGGCCTCGCGATAGAGCGTCGGCGGCACGCCGACATGGTCGCGGAAGAAGCGCGAGAAATTGCCCTGGGTGGTGAAGCCGAGATTGCAGGCGACCGAGATCAGCGGTTCCTGCGACCATTGCAGCTGGCGCACGGCTTCCTCCATCCGCAGCGTGTTCCAATAGACGTTCGGCGTCAGATTGGTCTGCTCCTTGAACAGGGCGAAGAAATGCGGCCTCGACAGGCCGACGCTGCGGGCCACGTCGTCGAAGGAGATGCGTTCGCAGACATTGGCCTTCATCAGCTGGATCGCCTTGCGGACGCGGAAATCCTGCATGGTGTTGACGCGGCCGCGCGCCACATGCGGCGCCGAGGCGTCGGCGGCGTCGAGCACGCTGTCGATGAAGCGCTCGATCTCGTAATTGGCGATGTCGTCGATGCTCTCATTGTCGCTGAGATGATCAAGCAGGTGCGCCGCCGCCTGGTGCAGCCACGGCTCCAGCGTGATCGCCGCCTGCGCGAACAGCGGCGCCGACGAGGGCAGGTCACGGCGCCGGCGAGCCCAGTCGGGATCGATGTAAAAGGCGAGGAACAGGCCCGGCCTGCCATCGTGCGACAAGGCATGGCTGTGCGGCTGGAAGGAGTTGATGCCGGCGGCGGTGTCTGGTCCGAGCCGCACCGTCTCGCGGCCGATGGTCATCTCGCCGGCCGTGCCGTCCAGCCAGATGATCAGATGCGCCTCGACATGGGCATGGGTGACGAAGTCGTTGGCGACATTCAGGACAGAAACATGTCCGAACCGGCCCCAGTAGAGCCTGATCGCTTCCGTCATGGGTATATCCTCCCGCGGGCGACTGGCCTCCCTTCGCCCGCCCAGCGATTGTGCGGCGGGCGTCGGGCGCTCGTCAAGGCGCGTGCGCCAGGCCTCACAGGCGCCTTGCGCCGCACGGGCGGATTTTCAGACTGAGCGATAGGAGCCGGATCCGGTCCGGCCTAGTCGCTGCGCCGGAAGTTGCGGATACGGTCGAACAGCACTGCGAGCAGGATGGCGCCGCCGATGAAGGTGCCTTGCCAGAAGGCGTTGATGCCGAGCAGGCCGAGGCTGTTGCGGATCACCTCGATCAGCGCCGCACCGACGATGGCGCCGAAGGCGGTGCCGACGCCGCCCGCGAGGTTGGCGCCGCCGATGACGGTGGCGGCGATCACCTGCAATTCCATGCCGGTGCCGATATTGGTGGTGACGGCGCCCAGCCAGCCGGTCTCGATGATGCCGGCAATGCCGGCGGAGAGCGCCGAGATCATGTAGACCGCGACCTTGATCTGCTTGACGGGAACACCGGTGAGCGTCGCCGCATGCTCGTTGCCGCCGATGGCGAAGATGTGCCGGCCGAACTTGGTCCAGCGCAGTGTGAAGCCGGTGATCAGCGCCAGAAGGATCATGTAGAGCACCGGATTGGCGATGCCGAACACCCAGGCGCCGCCGCCCAGCGCCAGCAGCTTGTCGTGGTCCGGACCGAACTGGAAGACGACTGTGTTGTTGGAGGCGACCATGGCGAGGCTGCGCGCGATGGACAGCATGCCGAGCGTCACCACGAATGGCGGAAAGCCGAGATATGCGATCAGAATGCCGTTGAAAGCACCGATGACGAGCGCTGTCAGGATGGTGGCGAGGATGCCGACTTCGATGCCGTAGCCGGCATGCATGGTCACGGCCAGCACCATCGAGCACAGGCAAAGCACCGAGCCGACCGACAGGTCGATGCCGCCGGTGATGATGACGAAGGTCATGCCGAGCGCGACGATGGCGACGAAGGTGATGTTGCGGGTGATGTTGTAGAGGTTCTTCTGCGTGGCGAAGGCGTCGGTGGCGAAGGACAGGAACAGGCAGGCGAGGATCACCGCGATCACCACCCAGAAAGTCTGGCTGCCAAGCAGCCGCGACATGAAGGTGTGCTGCTTCTGCGCGATCGTCTGGTCAAGGGTGACTGCCATTATCGACCTTTCCTGCCGGGCCGCGCCAGCACCGTAAATTCCAGGGTTGCCGTGCTCATGCGACCTGCTCGATGGCGCCGGTGATCAGACCGGTTACCTCCTCGGGCGAGCTGGACGCGATGGTCTTGTCGGCCACTTTCCTGCCGCGCCGCATGACGATGACGCGGTCGGCGACGTCGAAGACATCGGGCATGCGGTGGCTGATCAGCACCACCGCGATGCCCTGGTCGCGCAAATGGCGGATCAGGTTCAGGACTTCGGCGACCTGGCGCACCGAGATCGCCGCGGTCGGCTCGTCCATCAGCACGATCTTGGCCTGCGACAGCATGGTGCGGGCGATCGCCACCGCCTGGCGCTGGCCGCCCGACATCTGCTTGACGAGATCGCGCGGGCGGGTCTCGGACTTCAGTTCGGCAAAGAGCTGGCCGGCGCGCTTGTACATGGCGGCATAGTCGAGGATGCGGAACGGACCGACGCCCCTGCGCAGCTCACGGCCGAGATAGACATTGGCGGCGGCGGTCAGGTTGTTGCACAGCGCCAGGTCCTGATGGACGATCTCGATGCCGTGCTGGCGGGCCTCCGCCGGCTTGTGCAGGACAAGCTCCTTGCCGTCCAGCTGCATGTTGCCATGGCTCGGGCGGAAATTGCCGGCGATCATCTTGACCAGCGTCGACTTGCCGGCGCCGTTGTCGCCCATCAGGCCGACGACCTGGCCGGGCTCGATCGACAACGACACGTCGTTGACCGCCTGGATGGCGCCGAAATGCTTCGAGATGTTGGTGAGTTCGAGAACCGCCACCAGCCTAATGCCTCCCTGTTGCGGCCTGCGGTTCTGCCGCGGCCCCGCTCTCCCCGGCTCCCCCCGGGAACGGCGATTTGGCGCATTTACGCAAATGCTCATGCAGGCGTCAATCAATTGTCGGACGAATTGAAGGAATGTTTTTGCAAAAATCCGTTTTGTAGGACAAATAGCAATTGACGTTGGCCGCAAGCCGATATTACCTAAGCATCGGAGGAAGATTATGCCGATCTTTCGACCCGGCTGGGCGGGCGGAATCGGCGGACGCGATACCGGTCCGGGACTTGGCGGCAGTTCTCGTCAGCGCGGGTCGGCATTGCATCTGGAAATGCTTATCGACCTGGACTGGCGGGGCACGAGCGCTCGTGAAACGATGCTCTGTTTTCGCGCACCGGGTTGATCTGCGTGGCGGGCACGCCGTGCCCGTCTGTTTCAAGGGAGGACTGATATGAGGAAATCACTTTTGCTCGCCGCTGCCGCCGTCATGGCGTTGGGCGCCGGGCCGGCACTGGCCAAGAAACAGCTCGTCATTGTGGTGAAGGGGCTCGACAACCCATTCTTCGAAGCCATCCACCAGGGCTGCGAGAAGTGGAACAAGGAAAACGCCAGCTCGGAATATGAATGCTTCTACACCGGCCCGGCATCGACTTCGGACGAGGCCGGCGAGGCCCAGATCGTGCAGGACATGCTGAGCAAGCCCGACACGGTGGCGATGGCGATTTCGCCTTCGAATGCGCCGCTGATCGCGCAGACGATCAAGACCGCCAATCCCTCGATCCCGATCATGACGGTCGATGCCGACCTTGCCAAGGAAGATGCGGGCCTTCGCAAGACCTATCTCGGCACCGACAACTATCTGATGGGCAAGAAGATCGGTGAATACATCAAGAAGGCCAAGCCCAATGGCGGCAAGATCTGCACCATCGAGGGCAATCCGGCGGCCGACAACATCCTGCGCCGCGCGCAAGGCATGCGTGACGCGCTGTCGGGCAAGGACGGTCTCGCCGCGCTTGCCGGCGAAGGCGGCTGGACGGAAGTCGCCGGCTGCCCGGTGTTCACCAATGACGACGGCGCCAAGGGCGTGCAGGCGATGACCGACATCCTCGCCGCAAATCCCGACCTCGACGCCTTCGGCATCATGGGCGGCTGGCCGCTGTTCGGCGCGCCGCAGCCCTATCGCGACCTGTTCAAGCCGATGGCGGACAAGATCGCCAGCAACGCCTTCGTCATCGGCGCCGCCGACACGATCGGCGACGAGGTGGCGATCGCCAGGGATGGACTGGTGACCGCGCTGGTCGGCCAGCGGCCGTTCGAGATGGGCTACAAGGCGCCGTCGGTGATGATCGACCTCATCGAAGGCAAGAAGGTCGACGATCCGGTCTTCACCGGCCTCGACGAATGCACCAAGGATACGGTCGACACCTGCATCCAGAAGTAGTCCGCGATCGCGGGGCGTCCTTTCGAGGACGCCCCGTCACTTCCCTCAGGGACAAGGACAGGCAGCATTGTCGGGGCGGCAGGCTCCGGCTTTGACGCGCCCATGCGTCTTGCTTTCGACGAGACATTGGCTTGTCGACGAAGACATCGGCGGGTGCGGACAATCCCGGACAGTTTCCCAACGACAGCGCGCCGACGCCGGAACGCCGATGCCGGACGACAGATCAAGAAAGCGCGCCGCCAGTACCGGGACGATGGCCGGCCGCGGCGTTACCGTTCGACGGCCCGAGATGGCCTGGACCCCGGGGTCCAGGCCATCTCGGGCCGTCGAACGGTAACGC
>NZ_RZOF01000394.1:0-5409 GCF_003998955.1 Mesorhizobium sp. M4B.F.Ca.ET.017.02.2.1
GACTATAGAGCCGGCATCGACGCCGGCCTGGTCGAGATCGGTGCGATGCGCCGCTGGACGGGTGCAAAAGTTCCCAGGTCAAACCAATCCGGCCATGGAACTGCGATGCAAATCGTTCGGCTTCGACGTTCTCCAGGCCATCGTCGACGAGAGCCTCGATGCTTCGCCGCATCAAGGCGAGCTGCATCGCCCGCGCGTGCGCGGCGTCCGTCTCCCGCATGATTTCCGTGACATGGTAGGCGACGACCGGCTGGCCGAGACAGGACAGAAGCGCGCTGGCGTCGGCTGTCGCTGCACTGACTGCTTCTTCGATCTGCATTTGGCGCTCCTCATCAACGCTGATGATGGCGCCTCCCCGGGAGACAACGGTGTTCCGCTGCTTTTCTAGTTCCTCATCTCGCGCACCGACAAAGTGACAGTCGCGCTTGAGGGGCAATCGCTCTCTTGTTCGCTACCAAAACAGTATGCTCCAACATCCAATTAAAGGCGACCGGATAGTTAATCGATGGTTAACAAGGGCGGTCACATCTTAAGCGTTTCTTAGACGAGACGGCGCGGACCAGCGCCGCGCCTTCCTGTCTGGGCCGGTTAGCCGTGGCCGACCGCTCGCAGCCAGATTTAGGCGGCGTGCCTGGAACCAATGAGGAGCGAGACTGTTCAGCAGTAACCTTGATACGACGCTGACGAGCCCGGTCCGGCCGGGCAAGCGGCGATCATGAGGAGTTCTCATCATGAACATTTCGTCCGGAATTCGTTCAGTCGCGGTTGCCGTCATCGCCGCCGGGGCAGTCAGCGTCGCCAGCGTCGCGCATGCCGACAACGGCACGATCCGCTTCGCCATCTACAAGGCGGCCTTCTTCATCGGCGGTGCCGGAGGCGAAGGCACCCTCACCTTCCATGGTCGCCGTTATCCCATCTCGGTCGGCGCTGTCTCGGGCGGCCTCGCCTTCGGGGCTTCCAAGACCTATTTCCACGGCACCGTGCGCCACATTCGCCGCGCCCGGGACGTGACCGGAGTCTACGGTGCGGCAGGCGGTGGCGGGGCGCTCGGCAAAGGCGCCCAGGTCATCGTCATGACCAATGACAGGGGCGCCCAACTCGAACTCTCAGGCAAGCAGGTCGGCCTGCAAATCAATGCCGATCTCAGCGGCATGAGCATCGCGCTGAAGTAAGGGCCGTCTGCCGCCGCCGCGGGTCTTGCCAGATCAGCGACAGCACGCCATGTGGGCCGCAGAACCGCCGGCATGATCTTGCCGCGCCGTTTCTGCCGCCCCTACCCCATCGCCTGGCGGATGGTTTTGGCGAGGCGCGCCAGGAAGGCCGGCCTCGAGGCGGCGTCGAGCTTCCAGGACAGCACGGCGAGCGCCATCTTTCCGGGCAGCATGCCGACGGACAGGAACCAGGCGGCGAGCATGGCTCGGCGCCTGAGCGAGGCCGTCATTTCGAGGCTGGCGACGGCGCCGTGCGCGGCAAGCGCCAGTTTGGAATCATTGGCCACCGGGTGCCGGTCCCTGTCGGCGCAGAGCGAGGCCAGCCGCTCCTCCAGATGAAGCGTATCGTGAAGGACGGTCTCGGACGGCTCGACCGCCAGGCCGACGCCGGAGACCTGGCCGGACAGCGCCGCCATGCGGTGGAAATCATGCGCCACCCGCCAGCGCGCCCGCTCGGCAAGCTTGGCGCCGAAGACGGAATGGTTGGCGCCGTGGATGCGGTAGGCGCCGACGCATTCCTCGATCGACTGTACCTGGCCGTAGAGCGGGGCCAGCGTCGCCAGATAGCCATCGGCGCCCTGGCGGAAATCGGCTTCGGGAATCGGCATGATGGTCTCCAGCGTCGAGCGGTCGAAGGCGAGCCCGCTGGTCACCGTCGTCTGGTAGCGCCCCTTGTGCAGCAGCTTCGGCACCACGTCGCCGTCGTCGAAGGGAAGTTCCGGCGGCGGGAAGACATCCTTGACGTGCTGTTCTTCGTCGACGATGTGCAGCCGCGACTGCACTTGGGCGGTCGCCGGATCCCAGGCGTCGACGATCCTGGAGACGGCGTCAGGGTAGAGATAGTCGTCGGCGTCGAGGAACAGCACGATCCTGCCCGAGCTTGCCGCAAAGCCGGTGTTGAAGGCGGCGGCATGGCCGCCATTCCTTGGCCGCAGGCAGGCGCGAATGGAGTCGCCATAGGATTCTATGACCGCCGCCGAACCGTCGCTCGATCTGTCGTCGACGACGATGACCTCGACATCGTCATGGTCCTGGCCGAGCGCGCTGTCGACGCTGCGTTCCAGGAAGCGCGCGTAGTTGTAGTTCGGGATGATGATGGACACCGGAATCCGGCTGGGCATCGGATGCATCGCGTTTGACCTCGCGTCTTGCTTTGGTTTCAGCGGAACCCGCAGGAACAGGCCTCTAGCCCCACGAGTTTCCCGGGGGCAAAGCTTGCGCTTGCCCGGGGAGACGGGTTGCGTTGCGACGTCAGCTGAGCGGCCGCGATTGCCTTCGAGGGTCATCCGCCGCAGACATCGGCATGCGGCGCGAGGCGGTCGGGGATCCGGTCAGGCCGGCATGGCATGGCGGCCGGCCTCGACGGGAATTGTCCGTCATTCGATTTGGGACGGTCCGTCGCGCGCCCCGAAGGCATGGCCGGAGTGTGACCGCGAAATGCGGCCGCAACAAGCCCCGCGCGTCAATTGCGCCCGCCTTTCCGGCTGGAGCGGCGCGGCTCCAGTATTTGACTTACACAATTCCGGACGGAAAACCGCTACGCACTTTTCCTGGTATTGCTTCTAGAACTGATAGATGGCCGTCAGTCGCACTGTCTGGTTGGACATGTCGACCTTTGTGCCGGGGCTGACGAAGGAGTTGGTGGTGATGTCGCCGATGGTGCCACCGAAGCCGGCGCCGCCGACGGCGATGTCCAGCGACTTGTACTTGTCGTAGAGATATTCGCCGCGCAGTCGCAGGTTCTCGCTCACCTTCATCTCCAGGCCGCCGCCGATCGAGGCACCGTAGACGGTCTCGGCCATGTTGGATCTAAGCACGGTGGCGGCGCCAAGCAGCGGCGAGCTCGGCGAGTTGGCGACGAAGCCGAAGGCGCCGGCGCCGATCTGGTCGGGGCTCCTGCCAATGGCCAGGCCACCCGAAACGAACGCCATCAGGGCGGGCGTGACCTCATAGCCCGCCTTCAGCCTGACATGGCCGAGCGACTTGACGTCGGAGAAGATCAGCTGGGTGCCGATACATTCGGCATGGCCCGAGCCGAGCTGCTGGAAATTGATGAGCTGCGTCAGGCAGGCCGGGCCACCGGGGCCCCTCGGGTGATCGAAGACGTTGTTCAGCTCGACGTCGCCCTCGGCGCCGAAGATGAAACGCCCGAACTGGTGCTGGTACCCGGCGAGAAGATGGCCGCCGGTCGAATCGCCCTCGAATTCGTTGGACGGCTCGACCCGCAGCGAGCCCTGTGTGACGTTGTTGGTCATGTTGAGGAAGTTGGTGGCGTCGGGGAAACCCACCTTGTGGCGGCTCATCGAGAGGCCGCCGCCGAAATAGGCGCCCGACCAGTCGCTCTTCAGATAGTCGGGCTGCTCGGCCGGATCGTCGGTTTCCGAGAAGGAATAGATGGCCGCCAGACGCACCGTGTGGCTGGAATAGTCGACGCGGTTGCCGGGACTGGTGAAGGAGTTGGTGGTCAGCTCGCCGATGGTTCCGCCGAAGCCGGCACCGCCGACGGCGATGTCGTGCCCTTTGTACTTGTCGTACATATATTCGCCGCGCAGCCGGAAGCCGTGCCCGACCTTGACCTGTAGGCCGCCGCCGATGGTCCAGCCATAGATGGTCTCGGCCATGTTGGACCTCTGGACGGTGGCGGCACCGATCAGCGGCGTGCTCGGCGGAGAGGCCATCATGCCGCCGGCGCTGGCGCCGATCGTCTCCGGGCTCTTGCCGATGGCGAGGCCGCCGGCGACGAAACCGAGCAGGCTCGGCGTGATCTCGACGCCGGCGATGCCGCGCACATGGCCGAGCGTCTTGACGTCGTCGAAGAAGGTCGAGAGACCCACGCAGCCGAAATGGCCGGTGGTGAAGACGGGCTCATTGGCACAGGCCGGGATGCCTGGCGTGCGACCGTCCGAGAAGCTGGACCCGATCTCGTAATCGGCCTCGGCACCGAACACGAAGCGGTCCTTCTGGAAGAGATAACCGCCCAGCACATGCCCGTCGACCGTATTGCCCTCATGGGAGAGATCGGGGGTCTTCTCGAAATGCCTGATGCCCGGCGCGGTGGTGTCGTCCATGATCACCCGGTCCATGCCGTTCGGAAAGTCGACCTTGTGCTTGCGGAAGGACGCGCCGCCGCCGACATAGAAACCCGACCAGTCGCTGGCCATGGCTGGAAGCGCCACGCTCGCGAGGCAAGCAGCAGCAAACGCGGCTTTCGCCGACGATACGAAATGCATGAGATCCCCCCGGACCAATATTAAAGGTAGCTAATATCGGAGTAGCTGATATCACGTATTCGTGAACAGACGTATGGCCGAAATGCAACAGGCTATTGCATTTTGCGCGTCAAAAGGTTGCTTCCGGTTGCATCAGGATCACTACGGCCAGCCTCATGGCAGCGCTCTGCGCAGGCCTCAGCCTTCCATATGACAGACCTGCTCATCGTCATGTCCGCGTTCTGCTGATCGGCCCTTGACCGCTTCAGCACTTCAGCCGAGCGTGGACGAGCATCCCACCCGAGCGAGCACCCGATGGATTCGAAGACACTGCTGACCCGCATGATCCGCGCCGGCTCCGGCGAGGTGCCCGCCGATCTGGTGGTCCGCAACGTGCGGCTGCTCGATGTCGTCACCGGCACGGTGAGCGAAACCGATATCGCCATCGTCGCCGACCGCATCGTCGGCACCCATGCGCGCTATCAGGCGGCCGAGGAAATCGACGGTCGCGGCCGCTTCGCCGTGCCCGGTTTCATCGACACGCATCTCCACATCGAATCCTCGCTGGTCAGCCCGCTCGAATTCGACCGCTGCGTGCTGCCGCATGGCGTCACCACCGTGCTTTGCGACCCGCATGAGATCGCCAATGTGCTGGGAGTCGAAGGCATCCGCTATTTCCTCGACTGCGCAGAGCGGACCATCCTCGACGTGCGCGTCAACCTGTCGTCCTGCGTGCCGTCGACGACGTTCGAGACCTCAGGCGCGCGGCTGGAGGCGGAGGACCTCGTACCCTTCCGTTCCCATCCCAAGGTGGTCGGCCTCGCCGAGGTGATGAATTTTCCCGGCGTGCTCGCCGGCGACGAAGGCATGATCGCCAAGCTCGACGCCTTTTCCGACGGCCACATCGACGGCCACGCGCCGCTGCTCAGGGGCCAGCGGCTCAACGGCTATCTGGCGGCGCGCATCCGCACCGACCACGAGACCACGAC
>NZ_RZOF01000395.1:0-5392 GCF_003998955.1 Mesorhizobium sp. M4B.F.Ca.ET.017.02.2.1
GCATTGTGTTGGTGGCGCCGACAAACAGCGTCGGGCTGACATAGCAGCCGCCGCCCGGGCCGTCGAACTTGCCGCCGCCGGCGGCGACGACCGCGCCTTCCGACTTGCCGATCTCTATGTAGGACAGAACCTTTTCCTCATGCACCGGATGGATCAGCGGACCGACTACCGTTTCGGGGTCGAGCGGATGGCCGACCCTGATGCGTTTTGCTTTCTCCGCGACCAGCGCGGTGAATTTGTCGTAGATGCCTTCCTCGACCAGCAGGCGCGACGATGAGGTGCAGCGCTCGCCGTTGAGCGAATAGATCATGAAGACCGCGGCGTCGGCGGCGCGTTCGAGATCGGCGTCGGCGAAGACGATCACCGGGTTCTTGCCGCCAAGCTCGAAATGCACGCGCTTCAGCGTTTCAGCGCCTTGGCGCATGATCATCGAGCCGGTGCGGCTTTCGCCGACGAAGCCGATCGCCTTGATGTCGGGGTGCTCGGTCAGCGCGCGTCCGGCGTCCTCGCCGAAGCCGTTGACGAGGTTCCACACGCCCTTGGGCAGGCCGGCCTCCTCGGCGATCTCGACCAGCAGGCGCGCCGTCAGCGGCGACAGTTCCGCCGGCTTGTGGACGATGGTGCAGCCGGCAGCCAGCGCCGGCGCGATCTTCCAGGTCGACAGCATGAACGGCGTGTTCCACGGCGTGATCACGCCAACCGGGCCGATCGGCGCCCGCGTCGTCATGTTGACCTGGTTCGGCGCGCGGATCGTCTGGCCGTCGCGGGCTTCCGGCGCACGGTCGCCATAGAAGCGGAAGTTTTCCGCGCCACGCAGCGCCGCCTTGGCCATGAACTTCAGCGACTGACCGGTGTCCATGCATTCGACGAAGGCGATCTCCTCGGCGCGCGCGACGATGGCGTCGGCGATCCTGTGCAGCAGCTTCTTGCGGGCATCGCCCGATATCGCCGCCCACTCCTTGAAGGCGGCCTTCGCCGCCTTGGCGGCACGGTCGATGTCGGCGGGCTTGCCGCGCGCCACCGTGGCGATCGGCTTCAGGTCGATCGGCGAGATCGTTTCATAGGTCGAACCGTCGGCGGAGGGCACCGCCTCGCCGCCGATCTGGTTGAGCACGCCATGCTTCCTGAAGCGTTCCAGGTAGGCCTCGGCCTTGCGCAGATTGTCGTCCAGTGCCGCCATGGGTCTTTCCTGTTCTCTCGCGCTCAGTCACTTGCCACGCAGCCGCGGGTGGATGGCGTTCTTCTTCCAGCTGAGTTCGGGGTCGATTTCGCGGATTTCCAGGGAGAGCGCGAAATGCGGCGTCGCGAACAGCGTCGCCAGATGCTCGGACACCGCCGCGAAGATCGCTTCGCCTGCGCTCTTCTTTTCCGCCGCGCTGCGGCCCTTGCCGATACGGAAGTTCATGTCGATGAAGCCGTTCTCGGGAAGGCGGTCGGCGATCGCATAGGCCTCGGCGCGGAAGGCGCGCACCCGGACGGCACCTTGTTCGAACAGGCCGGTTTCGAGGATGGTCCGCGAGACCAGCTCGCAGAGCGCGCCCATGTCGACCTTCGCGTCGAGATTCGCGGAATATTCGATCGCCATATGGGGCAAAGGTTCCTCCACCTTTTAATTAACATGTGAATTACATCTTGACGATCGAATGTCAAGCGTCGTTCTCTGTGTCCCGGCGGCGGGATTGCCGCTCCCGGCAAAATCGCGGATATAGCTGCGATCGGGGTGCTAATATTTACCGCGACTCGTACTGGATTGGATTTTTCGGAGACCTGATTTTGCTACCACCGAGCACTCGTCGCTCCCTGCCGATGGCTCTGCTTCGCGCCCGCGAGGTGATCATGGCGCATTTCCGGCCGATGCTTGCCCGCCACGACATCACTGAGCAGCAATGGCGCGTGCTGCGGGTGCTTGCCGAGACCGGTCCGCTGGAAGCGACCGAACTCGCCAACCGCGCCTCGATCCTGCCGCCCAGCCTGACCCGCATCATCAAGGCGATGGAAGAGCGCGAATTCATCACCCGCAACAAGGTCAAGGATGACGGCCGCCGCGCGCTGCTCGCCATCAGCCCGGCCGGCCTTGCGCTGATCGAGGACCTGGCGCCGGAGCGCATCGCCATCTACGACGCGATCGAGAAGCGCTACGGCGCCGAACAGCACGAGCGCCTGCTCGACATGCTGGAAGGCCTGATCCAGTCGGAGTCGACGGAGGGGTGAAGGTCGCGCGGGACTTCCCTTCTCCCACAACAAGGGGAGAAGGGAAGGCACCGCCGCTCCTCACCCTCCGAAACTGCCGACAGCGCTCGGCTGCATGTAGTTGCGGCCGACATAGAGCAGCGCCGCCTCGTCGCTGCCGTGGCGGATGTCGACGACGCGGCCGAACATCACATTGTGCGTGCCGACCTTGTTCACCGCGCCGATCTCGCAATCGAAGCTGACGATGGCGTCGAGCAGCGCCGGCATGCCGGACGGCAGTGTCTGCCAGCGCGCGGCTTGATAGCGCTCGGCCATGTCGCGGATCGCGCCGGCGAACTTTCCCGCCAGATGCATGTGCGACTGGGTGAGAACGTTGACGCAAAAGCGCTGGTTGGCGAGGAACAGGCCGGTCTGCGCCGAGCGCTCGTTCATGCACACCAGCAGCGTCGGCGGATCGTCCGAAACGCTGCACATGGCGGTGGCGGTGAATCCGCCGCGCCCCGCCGGGCCGTCCGTGGTGACGATGTTGACCGGCGCGCAGACCCGCGCCATGGCGTCACGGAATTCCAGCCTCGAGACCTGCGCCTCCATGGCCGGCCTCCTCAACTCGCCGCAGCTGAGAGCGGCGGCAGCCAGGTGTCGCCGGTCCAGCCTTTCTCGTCATAGTCGGCCATGCATTGGTCGACCAGCTCCTCCATCTGCTTCAGCCGGCCGCCGCGCTCGGCGCCCTTCAGCACCTGCAGCCGCACCTCTTCCGGCGCACCGGCATAGTTGAGCTCGTAGAGCGCGTGGCGGCCGCCGAATTCGGTGCCGGTTGCGTCCCACAACAGCTTCATGATCTTGATGCGCTCGACATGGCCCATGTCGTTGGAGCCGCGCACATATTGCGCCAGGTAGCGGTCGATCTCCGGATTGTCGAAATCCCTGGCCGAGGACGGCAGGTAGATCAGCCCCGAGGCGATCACCCGGCGCACCGTGTCGATGACGCGCGGATAGGCCTCCGACATGAAGGTGCGGTAGGAAAGCGCCGCTTCCAGATTGGGCAGCACCGCGCCGCTGGCCCACGGGATCGGATTGTGCGCCATCGCGTTGGAAAAGCTCCAGAACATGTGGCGCAGCGCGATCACCTCGCCGAGCGCCGCCTGGTTGCCGCGGAAGGCATCGCCGCCGGTGGCGCGCAGGGCCTTGGCGAGCAGGCCGCAGAGGAAGTCGAGCTTGACGGTGAAGCGCGTGCAGCCCTGGAAGCAGTAGCCGTGCATGAAGCCCGACGCCGGATGGAAGGACAGGATCTTCTGCGCGTCGCGCAGCACCAGCACGTCCTCCCAGGGGATGAAGACGTTGTCCAGCACCAGGATCGCGTCGTTCTCGTCGAAGCGCGACGACAAAGGATAGTCGAAGGGCTGGCCGACCGTATTGGCGGTCTGCTCGTAGGAGACGCGGCAGAACATCTTTATGCCCGGCGCGTTCATCGGCACGATGAACATCACCGACAGCGACGGGTCCTCGGTGACCGTCGCCGAGCTTTGCGCCAGGAAATTGTAGTGGGTCAGCGCCGACGACGTCGCCACCACCTTGGCGCCCGACACCCAGATGCCGGCATCGTTCTCCTTGGTGATGTGCACGAACACGTCCTTCACGGCCTCGGCCGGCTTGTGGCGGTCGATCGGCGGATTGACGATGGCGTGGTTCATGAACAGGACCGCTTCCTGGGCGCGTTTGTGCCAGGCCAGCGCATTGTCCTTGAACGGGCCGTACCACTCGGCATTGGCGCCGAGCGTGTTCATCAGCGCCGCCTTGTAATCGGGCGTGCGCCCCATCCAGCCATAGGACATGCGCGACCAGTCGGCGATCGCGGTCTGCTGCTGGGCGAGGTCGGCGGCGGAATGGGCGACGCGGAAATATTTATGCGTATAGCCGCCCGAGCCGGTATCGGTCGGCGCGGTCAGCGCCGCCTGCCGGTTGGGGTCGTGCAAGGCGTCGTAAAGCCGGGCCAGCGAACGCGCCGAATTGCGCATCGCCGGATGGCTGGTGACATCGGCGACCCGCTCGCCATTGATATAAACCTCGCGCCCGTCGCGCAGGCTCGCGAGATATTCGGCGCCTGTGAACGGCCGTTTCGTGTCGGCCCGGAAATCTTCCGATCGCATCATGATCCTCCCTTTGATTGGTGGAGAGTAGCCGCAAGCCGCGCGATGGTTTATGGACGAAAGCGATAAATCACTTGGACTTTTTCGGGCCGCCATGAGCCAGACCGCCATTCCCGAATTCTTCGTCTACGGCGAGCCGGCACGGGCGCTCGACGTCGGTTTCCTGCATGTCGAGACGGTGCAGGCGCGCGCTTCCGTGCATCGCGGCCAGGTTCTGGCGCACAAACATCCGCAAATGGCGCAGATCACCTTCTGGACGGGTGGCAGCGGCACCTATCGGATCGAGGACAAGACCTGGAGTTTTTCCGCTCCCACCGTGAGCTTCATGCCGAGCGGCGTGGTGCATGGCTTCGACATCGAACCAGGCACCGATGCCATCGTCGTCTCGGTCGCCGATGCCGCACTCGCGGTGCTCGGCGAGCAGTCCGCGCTGCAGCTCGACCAGCCGGTTTTCGTCACGGGGCGCGGCGAGGGCGCGCTGTGGGAGAGATTGGGTAATACGGTCAGGATGATCCAGGCGGAATATGCCGACAGGCTGCCCGGTGTCGAAAGAATCCTGCCGCCGCTGATCGCGGTGGCGCTGTCGGGCATCGCCCGCCTCGATGCGCAATCGCATGCCATCGCGGTGCCGGCGGCGGTGGCGCTCGGCGGGCGGCTCAGGCGGCTGATCGACCAGCACTTCCGCGAGGACTGGCCGGTGGAGCGCTATGTCGAGGAACTCGGCACCACCCGCCACCTGCTCGACAAGGCCGCGCGCCAGGTGCTCGGCGCGGGCGTGCGCGAGGCGATCGGCGACCGGCGCCTGGTCGAAGCCAAGCGCCTGCTGCTCTTCACCATCCGGACGGTCGAGGACATCGCCTACGAGACCGGCTTCAATGATCCGGCCTACTTTTCTCGCTTCTTTCGACAGGCGGTTGGGGTGTCGCCGGCGGCTTGGCGGAGACAAAGAGTGAGTAGTGAGTAGTAGGTAGTAAACGGAGCGAGGATTGAACAAATGTTCGAACCGAAATTCTACTCATACTCACTACTCATACTCACTACTCACTACTCACTAC
>NZ_RZOF01000396.1:0-5381 GCF_003998955.1 Mesorhizobium sp. M4B.F.Ca.ET.017.02.2.1
CCGCACCCGCCTCGAGCTCGGGGCGCCGATCAAAGTCAGCATCGATCCGAAGAACCTGCACGTCTTCGACCAGGCCGACGGCAAGGCGATTTCGCACGGGATGGAGCTTGCCTGATGCGGGATGTGCTGATCGGCATCGACGCCGGCACGTCTGTCATCAAGTCCGTCGCCTTCGACAGGGCGGGCCGGCAGATCGCGGCCACCGCGCTGGCGAATCGCTACGAAACGCTGCCGGGCGGTGGCGCCGAGCAGGACCTGGCGCGCACCTGGGCCGATACGGCGACCACCTTGCGCCAGTTGGCCGACAAGGTGCCGGACCTCGCCAGCCGGGTGATCGCCATCGCGGTGACCGGGCAGGGCGACGGCACCTGGCTGATCGACAAGGCCGGCGAACCGGTGGCCAAGGGCTGGCTGTGGCTCGATGCGCGCGCCGCCAGGATCGTCGAGGAGATCCGGGCACGGCCGGAGGACCGGCTGCGCTTCGAAAAGACCGGCAGCGGGCTTGCCGCCTGCCAGCAGGGATCGCAGTTCGTCTTCATGAAGCGAAACATGCCGGCCATGCTCGAGAGGGCCGCGACGGCGTTCCACTGCAAGGACTGGCTCTATTTCAAGCTGACCGGCGAGCGCGCCACCGACCCTTCGGAAGGGACCTTCACCTTCGGCGATTTCCGCACCCGCGACTACAGCGACGAGGTGCTCGACGTGCTCGGCGTCGCCGACCTCAGGCACCTTCTGCCGCCGATCGTCGACGGCACCAGGCACAGCGCCGGCCTGTCAAAGGCCGCGGCCGACGCGACCGGGCTCACCGCCGGCACGCCGGTCGTGCTGACCTATGTCGACGTGGTCTGTACCGCGCTCGGCGCCGGCCTGTTCGACCGCAAGCACAAGCCCGGCTGCACCATCATCGGCTCAACCGGCATGCATATGCGACTTGCCGAGACACCGGACGAGGTGCAGCTCAACGAAGCGAAGACCGGCTACACCATGACCATGCCGGCGCCGGGCGTGTTTGCCCAGCTGCAGTCGAACATGGCGGCGACGCTCAACATCGACTGGGTGCTTGGCCTCGCTTCCGGCATCCTCGCCTCGCAAGGCATTTCGCGCTCGAACGGTGAGATGATCGCGCTGGTCGATGACTGGATTTCGTCGTCCAAGCCGGCCTCGCTGATCTACCAGCCCTATGTGTCCGAGGCCGGCGAGCGCGGCCCGTTCGTCGATGCCAATGCGAGGGCCGGCTTCGTCGGCATCTCCTCCCGCCACGGCTATGCCGACATGGTGCGCGCCGTCTTCGAAGGGCTCGCCTTCGCTTCGCGCGATTGCTACGCCGCTATGGGCCCGCTGCCGCGGGAAATCCGCCTTACCGGCGGCGCGGCGCGCAGCCCGGCGCTGCGCAAGATCCTTGGCGCCGCCGTCGGCGCCGCCACCCGCACCAGCGAACGCGAGGAGGCGGGTGCCGCCGGTGCCGCCATGATCGCAGCGGTCTGCGTCGGCCTCTACCGGTCAATGGACGATTGCGTCGCCGAATGGGTCACCCCCCTGCTTGGCGAGGCCGAGCCGAGCGACCCGGAACTCGCCGCCATCTACGACAGGATGGCGCCATCCTACACATTGGCGCACGAGGCGCTGCGTCCGGTCTGGCGGTCGATGGCCGCGACCAAGGCAGATTGAGAAGTCGAGCATGCACAGGAAAATTGCGATCATCGGCGACCGTTTCATGCTTCCGGAGGTCTTTCGGACTGAGATCGAGAAGGCCTGCGGCAACAGCCTCGACATCCGCACGCTGGAAACCGCGTGGCCCGACGAGCCGATGGAGTTCGGCAACACCGCGCTCGGCCTCGACAAAGTCAAGGAGTATTTCGGCCATCCGGACGAGGTGGTCGATTTTGTCGGCGATGCCGAGATCCTGGTCACCCAGCTCGCTCCGCTCTCGGATGGAATGATGCGGCGCCTTCCGGCGCTGAAATTGGTCGCTGTGTCGCGCGGCGGACCGATCAACATCGACATGGCGGCCGCCAAGGCTCACGACATCCGCGTCGTCAACGTTCCAGGCCGCAATGCGAGCGCGGTGGCCGAATTCACCATCGGCGCCATCCTCGCCGAGACGCGGCTGATCCGCGTCGGCCACGAGGCCTTGCGCAAGGGCGAATGGCGCGGCGATCTCTATCGCGCCGACCGCACCGGCCGCGAGCTCAGCGAGATGACCGTCGGTGTCGTCGGCTACGGCAATATCGGCACCAAAGTGGTGCGCCTGCTGCGCGCCTTCGGCTGCCGCGTCCTGGTCTGCGATCCCTACGTGCAGCTGAGCGCGGACGACCGCAATGCCGGCGTCGAGCTGGTCTCGCTCGACGAACTTCTGTCGCGCTCCGACGTGGTCACCCTGCATTCGCGGGTGACCGCGGAAACCCGCGGCCTGATCAACAAGGACACCATCGCCGGCATGAAGCCCGGCGTGATCTTCATCAACACCGCGCGCGGGCCGCTGGTCGACTATGACGCGCTTTACGAGGCGCTGGTCGCCGGCCATATCGCCAGCGCCATGCTGGAAACCTTCGCGATCGAGCCGGTGCCTTCGGACTGGCCGCTGCTGCAGCTGCCGAATGTGACGCTGACCCCGCACATCGCCGGCGCCTCGGTGCGCACCGTTACCTACGCGGCAGAGCAGGCGGCCGAGGAAGTGCGCCGCTACATCGCCGGCCTGCCGCCGGTCAATCCGTGCTGACCGCCATGAAGCGTTGTGCAGAGGGTTCGGCGAGATGAGCGGCGACGGCGACATTGTCGACCTTTTCGTCATCGGCGGCGGCGTCAACGGCGCCGGCATCGCGCGCGACGCCGCCGGCCGTGGCCTGTCCGTCATCTTGTGCGAGAAGGACGATCTCGCCGAAGGCACCAGCTCGCGTTCGGGCAAGCTGGTTCATGGCGGCCTGCGCTATCTCGAATATTACGAGTTCCGCCTGGTGCGCGAGGCGTTGATCGAGCGCGAGGTGCTCCTGGAATCCGCGCCCCACATCATCTGGCCGATGCGCTTCGTGCTGCCGCACAGCCCCGACGATCGCCCGGCCTGGCTGGTCCGCATCGGCCTCTTCCTCTACGACCATCTCGGCGGCCGCAAGCGGCTGCCGCCCACCCGCACGCTGAACTTGCGCACGGCGCCGGAGGGCGCGCCGATCAAGGACGCTTTCAGACGCGGCTTCGAATATTCCGACTGCTGGGTCGACGATGCCCGCCTCGTCGTCATCAACGCGCTGGACGCGGCGGAGCGCGGGGCGAAAGTCTTCACCCGCACCGCTTGCACCGCCGCCCGCCGCGACAAAGGCCTGTGGTCGGTCGAGATGCGCGACGGCAGGACCGGCGTGAGGACCGCGGTGCGGGCGCGCGCGCTGATCAACGCCGCCGGTCCCTGGGTCAACGACGTCGTCAACCGCGTCGCCGGGCAGAACTCCAAGCGCAACGTCCGCCTGGTCAAGGGCAGCCACATCGTCGTGCCGAAATTCTGGGAAGGGCGGCAGGCTTATCTCGTCCAGAACAACGACAAGCGCGTCATCTTCATCAATCCCTATCAGAACGACCTGGCGCTGATCGGCACCACCGACATTCCCTATGAAGGGCGGCCGGAAGACGTGGCGGCGGAGGAGAGCGAGATCGACTACCTGATCAAGGTCGTCAATCGCTACTTCAAGCGCGGGCTGACGCGCGGCGACGTCGTCTATTCCTTCTCCGGCGTCAGGCCGCTCTACGACGACAATGCCGACAATCCGAGCGCGGTGACGCGCGACTACATCTTCGAGCTCGATGCGCCGACCGGGCAGGCGCCGCTGCTCTCCGTCTTCGGCGGCAAGATCACCACCTTCCGCAAGCTCGCCGAGCACGCGCTCGACCGCATCGAGCCGTTCTTTCCGAAGATGGGCAAGGCGTGGACGTCCGGTGCGCATCTGCCGGGCGGCGACATCGCAAATGCCGATTTCGAGCAGTTCCTCGGCGATCTCGGCCGCGACTACCCCTGGATGCCGGCGTCGCTGCTCAAGCACTATGGCCGGCTCTACGGCACGCGCACCCGTTCAATCGTCGGCAATGCCGGATCGCTCGAACAGCTCGGGCGGCGCTTCGGCAAGGATTTCTTCGAGCGCGAGGCGAGCTACCTGTTCGAGCATGAGTGGGCGTCGACTGCTGCCGACATCCTGGACCGCCGCACCAAGCACGGCCTGCATCTCTCGGCCGCCGAGAGAGGGGCCTTCGAGGACTGGTGCGCCAACCGTTTGGCAAAGGCCGGCTGATGGCAGCTCGCATTGATCACGATGCCGTCGAATTGCAGGCGTTGCGTGTCCTGTCGGCCAGTGTTGGCGCCGATCCTCTGCTGGTCCAGGGCGCCGGTGGCAACACCTCGCTCAAGCAAGCCGGTGTGCTGTGGATCAAGGCGTCCGGCACCTGGCTGATGAATGCGGCGACAGCCGACATCATGGTGCCCGTGGAGCTGTCGCCCTTGCTCGATGCCGTCGCGCGCAAGGACCCGGCGGCCGAGAAGACCGCCGCATTCACGCTTGCCGAGCTCAACCCGCACCAGTTGCGGCCGTCCATCGAGACGACGGTGCATGCATTGCTGCCGCAAAAGGTCGTCGTCCATGTCCACTGCGTCGAGACCATCGCCATCGCCGTGCAGACCAATGCCGAGGCGCTGCTGGAGGAGCGTCTGCGCGGCCTCGACTGGGCCTTCGTGCCCTATCGCCGCCCGGGCCTGCCGCTGGCGCAGGGCATTGCCGAACGGCTGAAGCCGCGCACCGACGTCCTCGTCCTCGGCAATCATGGGCTGGTCGTGGCCGCCGACACAGTCGCCGAAGCAAACCTGCTGCTGCGGCGCGTTACCGGCCTGCTTGCCCGCGCGCCGCGCAAAGCGCCGGCGCCCGACCTCGACGCGCTGCTCAGGCTGGCCATGGGCAGCGATTACCGCCTTCCGGTCGCGGTCGAGGCCCATGCCGCCGCCACCGATCTCGCCAGTTGCCGGATCGTCGCGTCGGGCAGCCTTTACCCGGACCACGTCATCTTCCTCGGCATAGGCTCGGTGATCGCCGGTCCGAACGAGAATGCCGCTGCCGTGGTGGCGCGGACAACGGCCGGCGGGCCGCCGGCACCCGCCTCCATCCTTTTCCCGGGCAAGGGCATATTGATGCGCCGGGATGCCAATGCCGGCGCCGAGGCGATGGCGCGCTGCCTTGCCGATGTCGCCATCCGCGTCGATCCGACGGCGCGCGTCAACTATCTCAGCATCGAGGAGAATGCCGAGCTCCTGAACTGGGACGCCGAGAAATACCGCCAGGAGCTCAACCGGCGCGCCGGCAGCGTGCTGCAATGATTGCGCTTCATGCCGGCAGTTCGGGTGCGTGCGCCAT
>NZ_RZOF01000397.1:0-5373 GCF_003998955.1 Mesorhizobium sp. M4B.F.Ca.ET.017.02.2.1
GGTTGGTGAGCCGCACGGTGACCGCGGCGACGCCAATGTCGATCAGCGCCGGGTCGGCGGCGACAACCGCCTGCAGCCGCTCGCGCAACGGGGCGGGGCCGGCGTCGAGAAGCGCGCGGACCGGCGCCTGTCCGAGATATTGCTGCACCGCCTGGTTGGCGATGCCGGCGATGCGCGCCTGTATCTTCTCGAGCGGCTCGCCCTGTGGCTTGCCGGTCCTGAGATTGATGCTGAAATCGACGCGCTCCGCCAGCCGCCCGGGATCGACGACATGCCAGCCGACCGTGCCCTGCACGGCCACGGTCTGGAAATCCTGGCTGCGGCCCTTGACGAACAGCGTCATCTCGCGGTCGTCCATCGGCACTTCGGCAATGCTGGCGGTTTCCGGCGCGAACCAGAACACCAGGCCGCGGCCGCTCTGCTTCACGCGACCATCGCGATAGCGGATGACGTGGCTGCTTGCCTCGCTGCGGAGCTGGGCGATGAAGCCGAAGTTGCGAATGGTGGCCATGGTAGTCTCTCCCTCAATCGGTTACGGACGCTGGAAACGGAAAAGTTCTGCCGGTCGGTAGGCGGTGCCCGCCTCATAGGCGCCGGTCGCCGCCAGCCAGCCCTTGTCGAGCAGCCGCCGGCGAAAGGCCGGCTTGTTGAGCGATGTGCCGAGAATCGCCTCGTGCACATCCTGGAGCTGCCGCAGCGTGAACAGTTCCGGCAGCAGCGCGAAAGCGACGTCGGAATAATCGAGCTTGCCGCGCAGCCTGAGCATCGCCATCGCCAGGATGTCGGCGTGGTCGAAGGCGAGCGTGAGCTTTTCGTTGTCCGGCGACAGCACGTTGACAGCACCGCCGGCCTCGCCTGCCCAAGGCACATGGATCGCGGCGGGCAGCAAAGTTGGCATCGCCCGCGCGGCCGCGTCGAAGGCCGTCTCGGTCAGCAGAACGAGATAGGCAACGCTGACGATGCGCATGCGCGGATCGCGATCGACCGCGCCGAAGGTGTAGAGCTGTTCGAGGCGAGCACCCTCGATTGCGGCCTTCTCGCGCAGCACCCGCGCGGCAGCGGCATCGAGGGACTCGTCGATGCCGACAAAGCCGCCCGGCAACGCCCAGCGGCCTGCGTGCGGATGCTGGTCGCGCCTGAGCAGCAGGACCGTGGGGCGCCCGTCGCGCAGCCCCAGCAGGACGAGGTCGACCGCCACCGACGGCCGCTGGAATGCGCTGGGGTCGTAGTCCTTGAGGAAATCGGTCTCGCTCATTGACGTGTCTCGTGTCTATTGCGCAAGTTACATATATCTATCTTGAATATATGTCAACTGACACGCAGGAGTTCGAGAGACGGTCAAGAAGGTGAGCGTAGATCGTCCGTGCACCTGTCCTGCGCGCTGATCGCCGTCAACTCGATGTCAGGGTGCTGTTGGAACGCCACGCGGATCCGCGCGTTTGCAGGTCAAGCTGTGCGGTCAAAACGGAGCTCGCGCAATGGCCTCCATCCGGTACATCGTGACGGACGTCGATAGGTCGGTCGAATTCTATCGCGACAGACTCGAGTTCTCTGTGAACATGCACAATCCCGGCAAGTTTGCAGCGCTCGCTCGTGATGATCTGACGCTCTACTTGAGCGCCCCCGGAGCGGGTAGTGGAGGAACAGCCGGCGGCACTCCGGAGCCTGGCGGCTGGAACCGGTTCATGATCATCACGAAGGACCTGGATGGGCTCATCAGCCGGTTGAATGCCGATGGGGCCGAATTCAGAGGCGAAATCAGCGAAGCGGGAGCCGGTCGAGCCAGGCTTCTGAAAGACCCATCGGGCAACCTGATTGAACTGTTTGAGTTCAAGTAATTGAAGCTCCTGACGCCCGCCGCAACCTGGGGCAACCCCAAGGGCCATCGAGCTGTTGAGGAGGTGTCGGATTGCGGGTAGGTGACGATCTGCTCGTTGCCCAGGCGGAAGGACGGAGTTCAACTCATCGATGGTGAAATGGCGCGCCCGAAGAGATTCGAACTCCTGACCCCCAGATTCGTAGTCTGGTGCTCTATCCAGCTGAGCTACGGGCGCGCAACAGGCCATGCTTTGCATAGCCCCGCGATCCGATCGTGACGACCGGCCGCGACGAGACGTGTTCCCTAACGACTGAATTTCCGAAAAGCAAGCCGATCCGGCAAAAGTTTTGTCGCAGGTGCTTTTTGTCCGGACTAGGCCGGTCGGCGCAAACTTCCGCGCGCCTGGTCGAGGCGGACCGGCTGGTCGGGGATGGTGACGGCGAAGGTGGTGCGCCCGCCGATCGATTCGACCAGCTCGACCGTGCCGCCATGGGCGCGGATCAGCTCGTAGGCGATGGCCAGCCCCAGCCCGGTGCCGCCGCTGCGCGCCGAGCCGCGGAAAGCGGCGAACAGGTTCTCGCGCGCTTTCGGCGGCAGGCCAGGTCCGGTGTCGGTGACGACGATGCGGCTGACGCTGCCCAGGCGCTCGGCCGAGACCGCCAGCCGGCGCACGACCGCGCTTTCGGTGTCGGCCGCCATCGCCTGCACCGAGTTGCGGCAGAGATTGGTGAGCACGCGAAACAGCTGGTCGGAATCGGCGTCGACCTCGAAGGCGTGCTCGACACCGTTGACGAAATCGATGCCCTCCTCGATGTCGAGCAGGCCGTGCACGTCCTCGACCAGTTGGCGCAGCCGCACGCGGCGGCGCGACGGCGGCGGCTCCTGCGTGCGGCCATAGGCGAGCACGCCTTCCGAATAGGACACGGCGCGGTCGAGCGCGCGCAGCAGCTTCGGCGCGAAGGACTGCACGGTCGGGTCCTTGACCAGCCGCAGGCGGTCGGACATCAGCTGCGCGGAGGCCAGGATGTTGCGCATGTCGTGGTTGATCTTCGACACGGCCAGCCCGAGATCGGCGAGGTGCTTCTGCTCGGAAAGCATCTTCTGCAGCCGTTCCTGCATCTGCGACAGCTCGCGTTCGGCGACGCCGATCTCGTCGGCGCGGGCGGCGGGACGGATGATGCGGCCGGGGTCGTCGGGCGCCTCGGAGAAGGACAGCATCGAGCGCGTCATGGTGCGGATCGGGCCGATCATGATCAGGTCGATCGCGGCATAGACCAGCATGGCGGTGAACAGCGAGATCAGCAGCGAGACGAAGGCGACGTTGCGCGAATAGACCAGCATGGCGCTGCGCAAGGCATAATCGGGCATGATCAGCTCGAATTCCTTGTCGCTCTCGCCGACCGGGCCGAACACGCGCAGCATGCGCTTGCCGCCGAAAAACAGCGTGTCGAGCGCCCCGGTCATGCCGTCGATCATGCCGACCTTGGAAATGTCGATGTGCTCGTCGACCTGCGGCGGCATCTCGGACACCACCAAAAGCCGCGAGACGCCGCCGTCGCGCACGGCGATCGCCTTGGCGCCGATCGCCATCAAAACGTCGTTCTGGGCCGTGCGCGAGAGCGAGTTGGGCTCGCCCTGCACCAGCACGATCGAGACCGCGGCCGCCGTGCCCAACCGCTCCTTCAGCCAGCTCACCCGGTAGCTGGCGATCCAAGGCAGGAAAATCAGGATTTCGGCCAAGAGCACGAAGACGATGGTGAGCAGAAGAAGCTTGGTCGACAGGCCGCGCGACAGGGGCACCGTGCGGGCGGCGGTGCTCGCCGCGCCGGCCCTGTCGTCCGTGGCTTGGGCTTCAGTCATGCTTCAGGTCTTCACAAACACTTGATAGCGAAGATTAGGCGATTACGGCTTTTTTGCCAATTTCGTCCTTGCCGGATAAAAAACATCCACCGCGCGATCGCGACAAAGGGCGCAGCGGCGCCGGATTGACTTCCAAAACCCTTCTTTCTATAAGCCCGCTCACGCTCGGGCCATTCGTCCCGGCGCGGTTTCGATCGCGCCTAAACCGGCCCGGCAAAGCTCCTGTTACAGAGTGACAGAATCAAGAAGGGCCGCACCCCGCGGTATTAAAACAAATGAAGCGTACCTACCAACCGTCCAAACTCGTCCGCAAGCGCCGGCACGGTTTCCGTGCTCGCATGGCCACCAAGGGTGGTCGCGGCGTCGTCGCAGCCCGCCGCAACCGCGGCCGCAAGCGGCTCAGCGCCTGAACGGAAGACGAGATCGTTGCCCGCAACCGGCAAGCCAGTGGGAGCACATCCCAAGCGGCTTCTGAAGCGCGCGGATTTCCTGGCTGTCCGCGGCGGCGAGAAGCGCCGCGGGCGGCTTTTCCTCGTCGAGGTTCTCGACCGTGGCGACGGATTGTCGCCGCGCGTCGGCTACACCGTCACCAAGAAGGTCGGCAATGCGGTCGTGCGCAACCGCGTCCGGCGCCGGCTGAGAGAAGCCGTGCGCACGCACGCGGCCGATGACATGGCGCCCGGCAATGACTATGTCATCGTCGGGCGTGAAGACGTGATCGCCATTCCGTTCGGCCAGTTGAAGGCCGAGCTTTCCCGCCGACTGCGCGGAACACGATAGGCCAAGGGCTTCGATGGAAAACAACCGCAATTTCTTCATCACCATCGCGCTGTCGGTGCTGATCCTGACGCTGTGGCAGGTGTTCTACATGAACCCGCGCGTCGAGCAGCAGCGCGAGGCGGCCCGCATCGAGGAACAGCGGCAGGCCGAGCAGAAGAAGGCGGCCGAAGCGGCCAATCCGGGTGCTGCCGTCACGCCGGCCCCCGCGCCCGGCGCCATTCCGAGCGCTCCTGGCGGCGAGGCCGTGACGGCGGCCGGCCGCGCGCAGGCGCTGGCCGCGACCAGCCGCGTCAAGATCGACACGCCGAGCCTGGAAGGTTCGATAAACCTCACCGGCGCGCGCCTCGACGACCTCAAGCTCAAGCACTACACCGAGACCGTCGACAAGAACTCGCCCGAGATCGAACTGCTCAATCCGTCGGCGCTGCCCAACGGCTATTTCGCCGAGATCGGCTTTGTCGGCAACGACAAGACCGGCGCGGTGCCGGGCGCCGACACGGTGTGGACGGTCGACGGCAACGCCACGCTGACGCCGTCGACGCCGGTGACGCTGACCTATACGAACGACAAGGGCCTGACCTTCAAGCGCACCGTCTCAGTCGACAACGACTATATGTTCACGGTCTCCGACACTGTGCAGAACTCAGGTACGGCGCCCGTCTCGCTGTTCAATTACGGCCGCGTCACCCGCTTCGACAAGCCCGCCGTCGCCAGCACCTATGTGCTGCATGAGGGTCTGATCGGCTATACCGGCACGGAAGGCCTGCAGGAGCACAAATACGCCTCGATCGAGAAAGACAAGCAGGCCCAGCCCGGCAAGTCGACCGACGGCTGGCTCGGCATCACCGACAAATACTGGGCGGTGACGCTGGTGCCGACCGAGAAGCAGCCGTTCCAGCCGCGCTACGCCTATT
>NZ_RZOF01000398.1:0-5335 GCF_003998955.1 Mesorhizobium sp. M4B.F.Ca.ET.017.02.2.1
GGCCGAACGCCATACGCGCACTGTGGCGCGAAACCCTGGTCACCGACAGTGACGACAGCGCCGAGCGATAGAGCAGCGGCAGCGACAGCAGTTCCTCTTCCGAAAGCGTGCGCGGCGCCCGCTTCTCGACCCGGGCCAGCAGCGCCTCGAACGCCTTCCAGTCGGCCTCGCGTTCCTGGCGGAAGCTGGCCAGCGTCTGGCGCACCGCATCGGTGCCGGCCGGGTTCGTCACAGCAGATTCTCCTGCTTGAGCTCGAGATAGCGCTCAACCAGCGCCGGGCCGAGCCGCTGGTGGTCGGCCTCGATCACATGCGCGCCGAGCAGCCTCAGCCGGCCGATCACGACCTGCCGTTCCCGCAGCAGGCCGCCGGCGGTGACGGCGCGCGCAACATCCTCTGGCGTCGCGGGCGGCATGTCGGCGAGGCTCTCCAGTTCGACATCCTTCATCATCATGAACAGCACCAGATGCCGCTCGGTCAGCCGGCCGACGGTGCGCAGCATCAGCTCGGCGCTGATCGGATCGACGAAATCGGTGAAGATGATGACCAGCGAGCGCCGGTCGAGCTTGCCCGAAAGCGTCGTCAGCGCCAGCGTGAAATTGGTTTCCTCGCTGGAATAGTCGATTTCGGCCGCCCGCTTCTGGATCATCGGGAAGCTGGCCGAGCCGCGCACCGCGCCGCTTGAGATGCGCGGCCTGGCATCGAAGGAGAACAGGCTGACGAGATCGCCACCTTTCAGCGCGATGAAGGCTGACAGCAGCGCCGCCGTCACCGCGCGGTCGACCTTGGGCACGCCGTCGACCGGCTCGCACATCAGGCGTCCGCTGTCGATGGCGAGCACGATGCTGTTGTTCTCCTCGATCCGGAATTCGCGGGCCAAAAGCTTGCCGTGGCGGGCGCTGCGCTTCCAGTCGATCATCCGCCGGCCCATGCCGGGCTGGTAGTCCTTCAGCGCCTCGAATTCGCGGCCCTGGCCAGCCCGCTTTTGGGCATGGCCGTCAGCCTGCGCCGAGCGTTGCAGAAGCGTGATCGCCTCGTCGCGGGCGCGGCTGACGTCGGGCAGCACAGCGACCTTCTCGTCCATCGGCAGCACGACCTGGTTCCAGACCAGCCCGAACGGCCCGCGCCAGCGCAGCCACAGGCGGTCGAAATTGGCCATGCCGCGCCTCAGCGCCGTGAATTCGAGGTCGAGCGTTCCGCCATTCGCCGGCAGCGCGCCGCCCGTGCCATGGATCGGCTCCAGCCGCTGGTCATGGCCCACGCGCGCCTGCAGCAGGCGCGCCTGCTTGCCGAGACCGGCGGCGACGCGGACGGCGAAACGCCCGCCGACGCCGACCTGCGGCGGCGCGTCGAGGCTGGCGCTGAGCGAGGCGCGCCCGCGTCCGGCGGCCGCGTCCACCGCCAGGAAGGCAAGCAGCAGGCAGATCCAGAGCAGGCCGATATACCAGAAGGACGGCAGCGCGAGCGCGATCAGGAAGGCGGGGATCGCGCCCGCCGCCGCTGCCCAGACCGCTCTACCGCTCGGATAGATCAACGCGGCGCTTCCGTCTGGTCGACGAGGTCGGACACGATCTGCTCCACCAGCCGCCCGTCGATCTGCGCGGCCGGCGAGAGGATGACGCGGTGGCGCAGCGCCGGCACGGCGAGCGCCTTGACGTCGTCGGGGATCACATAGGAACGGCCGTCGAGCGTCGCCCGCGCCCGGGCCGCCCGCGCCAGCATGGCGCCAGCGCGGGGGCTGGCGCCAACCTCCAGGTCGGGGCTCTCGCGCGTGGCGCGCACGAGCGCCGCGATATAGTTGACGACATCGTCGACGAGGGTGACGGAGCCGACGGTGTCGAGCGCCTTTTCCAGTGTCTTGCGGTCGGTCTGCGCCTTGATGCCGTATTGCGCGATGTCGTGCGATGCGGAACCGCCGCCGTGATGGACGATGATGGCGCGCTCCTCCTGCAGGTCCGGATAGCTCACCCGGTGCTTGAACAGGAAGCGGTCGAGCTGCGCCTCGGGCAGGGGGTAGACGCCCTGATGCTCGATCGGGTTCTGCGTCGCCACCACCATGAAGTTGCGGCCGAGCGAGTGCGTGGTGCCGTCGAAGGTGACGGCATGCTCCTGCATGGCTTCCAGCAGGGCGGCCTGCGTCTTCGGCGGCGTGCGGTTGATCTCGTCGGCAAGCAGCAGGTCGCAGAAGATCGGGCCGCGCGTCAGCGTGAACTGGCCGGTCTGGAAATTGTAGATGTTGGAGCCGACGATATCGCCGGGCATCAGGTCCGGCGTGAACTGGATGCGCCCATAGGCGACGCCGAGCGCCTGCGCGAAGCAGCGCGCTGTCATGGTCTTGGCGGTCCCCGGCGGCCCTTCGAGCAAAATATGCCCGCCGGCGAACAGGGCGGTCAGCATCAGGTCGACCGTGTCGCGCTGGCCGGTGATCGCTTTCGCCACTTCTTCCCTGATCGCTGTCGCCAGGGCCTTTACATCATCGACGTTCACCGAGCCTCCTTGCCGTCCAGTCGTGCAGCCGCTCTGCTGCCTCATGCATGTCCGCCAGCGAGCTGGCATTGTCCGCGGCCTTGAGCCGCGTCGTGAACCCCTGGGCCTCGCCCTTGTCGCGGGAATCGAGCCAGCGGTCGAGCGCCTCGCCCTGCAGCCCGTGCGGCGCGCCGAGCAGCGCGCCAGCGCGCTGCCGCATCAGCGCGCCATAGCGGTCGCCCAACTCGTCCAGCCGTCCGGCGCGCTTGAACAGCATCGCCGTGGTGTCGACCAGCGCCCGCTTGCCGAAAGCGATCGCCCGGCCCTCGGCGCGCGGCGGGCCGAAACGGCCAAGCCCGTGCAGGAAGGCCAGCGCAGCGGCGGCCAGGATCGACAGCGTCAGCGCCAGGAAGGGCGGTTCGACCAAAAGTTTGGCGAGATCGTATTTGCGCCCGGCGCCATGCAGCGTGAGATCGAACATCACCGCGCCCTTGCCGGGCTCAAGCATGGCGATCAGATCGAGCGCCGCCCTGGCCCTGTCGGGATCCTTGAGCGCTGCGTTGTTGATGAGGTCCGGATCGGTCAGGATGTAGAAGGGCTTGTCGTCGAGTTCGGTGAGAACGCCCTTGCCTTTGCCGGCCGAGATCAGCGGATGATCGTCGGCCACCCATTGCATGTCTTCCGGTGCCGCGACGAGGTGGCCGTTGATGTCGAGTTGCTCGACCGTGCTCTTTCCTTCGCCAAGCTTTGCCTTGCCGATCCGGTCCAGCCATTGGTTCACGGCCGTAGCGGGCAGCCGCTCGATCTTGATATCCCAGCCTTCATGCTGCTCGAGCGGCATGGTCTGCCATTTGGGCAGCACGAACAGCGTGGCCTTGTCTTCGCGGAGCTTGACGATGCGGTCGAGCGCGGCTGGGTCGCTGTCGGGCGAAATGGTGACGATCAGCAGGAAGCCGGACATCAGGCCGGTACTGAGGTCCTCCTCGCTTTGCGCCATCGGCGATGGAGTCCCGGTCAGCTTCAGCCATTCCACCAGCCCCGCATAGCCGGAGCCGCCCTTGGACAGCGGCGTCGCGCCGCCGCCGGGTTGGCGAAAATCCGGCGCATAGGTCGACAGCAGGAAGAACCCCGCCGCCGCGAACAGGCTCGCGAAAATGCCCCAGAACAGCGTCCTGCGGCTGAACGGTTCCTGTGCCGTCTCGGCCGCGGGCGCGCTCATGCCCAGGCATCCCGGAAGGCGAACCGCTCATAGGCGCCGCGCGCCTGCTGCCAGCCTTCGGCGCCGACGGGCCGGCGGGCGAACAGCGCCGCCTCGACGATGCGTGCGATCTCGCTGAACGCGCCGCGTGGCCGCGCCGGCAGGGAAGGAGCATTGGCGATGTCGCGCGCCGTCAGCGAGGGACGCAGGAAGTCGGGCAGGCGCCCGGCTATGTCGGCGACGCTGCGACGAAGCAGGAGATGGACCGCCTCGTCATAGTCGCCGCGCGCCGCAAGCGCGTCGGCTTCCGACAGCAGGATCTGCGCCATCGCGGCATCGGGGCGCCATTCCTCCTGCGCCTCGGCTTCGCCCCGGGCGCGTCGCCACGGCAGGCGCCAGGCGATGCCTTTCATTTCGAGGACGATCAGGAACAGGATGATCACGGCGCCCGATATGACCGCGCCCCAGAACAGGTAGATCATATAGGGGCCGAGCTGCGACAGGAAATCCAGCAGCGGCTTCAGCCAGGCCGGCGGTTCGGGCTGCGCGAAGGCCGGCAGGTCGAACTGTATGGACGTGTCGGCCAGCAGCTGCTTGTGCACTTTCGCCAGCCATTCGGCGTCCACTGTGCCCGGCTGTGCAACTGCCACCCGCTCGCTCCCCCGTAAACCCGCCGCGCCGACACTGGCAACGCGACACAACAATTGCAAGTAGGCTAGACGCTAAGTGTTAATCTTGTCACATTTACTGTTATGCGAACCAGCCATTATGCGGCTGTGGTTAAGGGGGCAGACTATGACTTCGACGACACTGGCACGGCCAGAGAAATTCCAGATCGGCAAGGTACTCAACAACAGCTTTGCCGTCATCAATCGCAATATCGGTCTTTGCCTGGGGCTTGCCGCGCTGTTCTCGGGGCTGCCGACATTCGTTTTCCAGTTATGGAACGAGGTGCGAATGGGCGGCCTGGCGGCTGGCGATCCGGCGGCGCTGGCTATGGCCGATCCCGCCACCATGTTCCGCGATTCGATGCTGACCCTGGTCTTCGCGATGCTCTATTTCATCCTGTCGCTGCTGCTGCAGTCGGCGCTGGTCAGGGCAACGATCGAGGACATGAACGGCAAGAAGCCGACCTTCGGGGATTGCATCCAGATCGCGCTCCGCTGCCTGCTGCCGACCATCGGCATCGGATTGATGGTTGCCCTCGGCGCCGGCCTCGCCTCGATAGCGCTGCTGGTGCCTGGCATCATCCTGTGGCTTGGCTGGTCGGTGGCGGTGCCCGCCCTGGTGCAGGAGAGGCTCGGCGTCTTCGGCTCCATGTCGCGCAGCCGTGCGCTCACCAAGGGCAGCCGCTGGGCGCTGTTCGGCCTCTTCCTGATCCTCATCCTGATCGCCTTTGGCATCCAGATGGTGCTCGGCACGGTCGTGCTGCTCTTTGGCGGATATATCGCCATTGTCCTCGGCGCTGTGGTCTCGGCGTTCATGTCGACGCTGATGTCGATTGCCTCCGCGGTCACCTATGTCGAGTTGCGCCAGGTCAAGGAAGGCACCAGCGTAGAGGATCTGGCGGAAATCTTTTCCTGACGGAGAAGATCGCCGCCTTCACCGCATGATGGAGGCGGCGTCGTCGGAGACCTTGCCGGCGCCGCCATCGGCGACCGCCTCAGGCCGC
>NZ_RZOF01000399.1:0-5318 GCF_003998955.1 Mesorhizobium sp. M4B.F.Ca.ET.017.02.2.1
ATATGAGCAACGAGATTGTACGCCGTGTCGCCGCAGGCAGTGCACTTCCTGGGTAGCTGCTAACGAACTCGGCGAGTTCAGATATGGCCCGCACTGAGATACTCCAATATATCCGCTTGTTTCGCGACAGGGCTTCGGCTGTTTTGCCCACCGCGGGAGGCGTGCTTTGCTAACGCCAGTCCGGCTTCGACAGGTCGGTTCGGCCGAGTGTACCATCTCCCATGCAATCCGCGTGCCACCTAAAACGTTGTGTACGAGAAGGGGCAACTGCATGTGCTTCGCACGTCAGCGGAATACTTGTACCCTGGTGTGCCGGTTTCCGAACAATTCGGAGGCACAAACTCCTCACGCTCGCTGATGGGGTGGACGGCGCCCGCAACTGCATCATTCTCGTGAGAGGCGTGCCAAGATGGCTGCTGTCGAGCACTCATCTGAAGGAGCACCGGCTCCGCGCTTTTGCCTGTCGTGCGTCGGCTGAACGAACTCGATCATGAGATCGGACAAAGCGATCAGGCCATTCTGGCTCTCGCCAGAGCCGATGGGACCGCGCGCCGTCTGATGAGCGTTCCTGGCATCGGTCCGTCACCGCCTCTGCGCTTGCCGCAAGTATCCAGGATATCTCCGCCTTCTCGGGCCCGAGTGTGTTCGCGGCCTTCCTCGGGCTAATGCCCCGGCAAAGTTCATCAGGCGGCAAGGAGCGGCCTGGGGCGAGTTTCCAAGATGGGAAACCGGTATCTGCGCAAGCTGCTCGTTGTCTGCGCTCACGCGGTCCTCTTCCATCGCAAACGTTGCAGCGATTAGAGACCAAGCCGTTCAAGCTTGTCGCCGTGGCGACCGCCAACAAGCTCGCCCGCTCGCCTTCGCGCTCATGCGTAATGACGCACGCTATGCCGCCACGCCGGCGTAACGGAAAAACGGCTGAGGCCGCGGTCCAGAATCGAGGGTGACAATGACCGTGATGGGAACAGACGAGGACATATCCCGAAGCCTGCAACGTAGTCGGAGCTTCGAGCTCGTTCTCTTGATCAGGCCAATGGATCAGCGGACACCATCAGGGCCAGCGGTCACAGTACTGCAACAACAGGCCGGAGACATGACCGCACCCGCGAACGTCCCATTGCCGAAAACAAACCCTTGATCGGCGGGCGCCGTCCAGACATGACTATGTTGTATTGCTCGGCGGATCGCCTCTGCCACTGTTGTGGCGCAGGCGACGACGCCGAACATAGTGTGGGGTCCGATTTGAGCATGTGGCGACCTGCGCCGGCTTGTATATGTCGCCTTCGCCATCGGCGCCTGTGCCCGTGCAGTGGGCGGGCGGTCAGTCGGACCGCCCGTGCCGGTTTGGTCCCCAAGTCCACTGGTCCTTCATGCCGGCCGTACCAGTTGGCACGATCCCGAGTGTAGCTGCTCAATGGCAGACGCGGCAGTATCCAGGTGGAAAATCGACGTGCGTCAGCTTTGGGGAATACCGACTCCGAAATACCGCGTGTAGGCAACATCGAGCATGCGATTGATTAAGCTTGAGAAGCTATATCCGGCGGCCCTCGCGACCAGGGGATAAAAGCTGTTCGTCCCGAGCGCCGGCATGGAGTTGATCTCCAGGACAAACGGCCGGCCGGAACGGTCGATCCGGAGGTCAACGCGGGCGTAGTCCCGGCATTGGCAGGCACGAAAGGCCGCAACCGAAATATCCCGCAGGGCCGTCGCAAGCTTACTATCGATCCGCGCCGGGCAGATAGCCTGCGGCGCCGCGACTGCCATGTGCTGCTTGTCTTCCCAACTCACAATTCGCGATTCGCGGTCGCCGAAGTCCTGCTCCACTAGAGGCAACACCTCCGGTTCTTTGTTTCCGAGTAGCGCGACGTATATTTCCCGCCCGTCGATGTATTCTTCCACGAGGGCATCCTGTGCATATTGCGTGACGATCACTTCCACGGCTTGCCGCAACTGTGCAGGTTCATGTACGAGCTGCAATCCGCAGCTGAGGGATTCGTGTCGCGGCTTCACTACCACTGGGTATCGCAGGTCGCCAGTACTCTCGGTGCCGCGTCGCATCACGCGGAAGTTCGGAGTTGGGACACCGCGATCGCGAATGAGCCTTTTGGTAATAACCTTGTCAAGCGCCAGCCCATGCCCGAGCGGGCTCGATCCAGTGTACGGGACGCCGGCCATCTCGAGCATGGCTGGAACGTGGGTGAGACGAGAATCGCCTTGGATTCCAGCGGCCATGTTGAAGACCATTCCGGAGGGCCGGGCTTGCGGATCGGGTGGCATGAACCGCTCGAGCGTAGCGAGCAGCCCTTTGTCCCCTTCGCACAGCAGCGTCTCGTGGCCTCTCCCTTGCAGCGCCCCCACGATGTTTTCGAGCATCTTGCGACCGTATTCTTCCTGACAAGGGTTACCGAACCGGTTGATCACGCCCGTATGATCATGATTCCACACGACTGCTACTCGCATAATCCACTCCTTTGATGGTTGCCCGCTATACGTCGCTCGGATTCTCCGATCGAGGTGAACAGCTTGCCGGGACCCTGTGTCTCAACCGTCTCCCTGCAATCGGCGTGCCACGAAGAGGTTGTGCTGACTAGACTGGAACGCATGTGGTTAGCGTAGCAGCGGCGGAATACTTACCTCAGCGTGTCGGCTTGCGAACATGGACGTCTTCAACCCGACGTGAGTGGACCCGACAATTTGAATTCTGAATGATCAGCTTCGCCTCTCACGCCAAGTCGGACTGCTGCGCGACAATGCAACTCGCTATTGCGAGTTAGTAACGATGCTGTCCGTATCGGAGCATGGCGTAGATGTTGGCTACAGCTACCAAACGCGGCAGACTCATGCCCCCGTGTACGGCGTGTCTTGTGTCGAATCAGCGCCCTGCACATGTCGAGAGCCATTGGGTCGATGCGCCGCTCGCTCCCGTCTCGTCGACTTGTCTGCGCACACGGATCAGCTTCGCCCGCCACCGTAGCTCAAGACCAGGCATGCCCTAACGTTCAACATGGATCACCCGAATGGGCGCGCAGGTCAGCTTCGCCCGGCGGCGCGGAGATGTAGCAGGACGCGTAAATATAGCCGGTCGTGCGCTCTAGGTGATCTTCCATACCGAGTTTTCTCATACCCTTCAGGATTGCCCGCCGTTCCGCCCGTGTGGAGAAGCGGCGCTGGCGCTGTCTGAACTGGGCTGCCAGTTTGGTTTCCAACCCGAAGCCCTCAAGAGCCGTGGCGATCTTATCGTAACTGAAGGGGTGCATTGCGAAGGCGACGACCCACGGGCGTGAGGTCGCCGAGGCGTCATAGACGCGTGCAAAGGTTCGCTCGGTGGCGTAGCCCACACAGCCTGTGCTGATGATGATGTCTGATTCGACGAGGGCGCAGCGTTCCTTAACGCTCAAATCGCGGGATTCCAAATCTGCCGGGATGCCAGACTCCAGCAGGCCCATGCTCTGCGCATATTTAACAGCCCGGAATGAGGGGTCCACGCCGATGAACTGGATGTCATCGCGGAGACCACGATCTCGAAAGAAAGCGCGATGCTCGATCTCCTGTCGGCCCGAGAGCGATCCTCCGGATTTCAGGTAGGCAGCATACAGATCATCGAGATCGAGGTCCGTGCGAAGTAGCGCAGCGTTTATGCCATAGGAACAACCGACGTCCACGATTTTCAGCTTAGTCTTTTTTCGAACGCGTCGGTACTTGGCGAATATCCCTTCGAAGACCGGCTTAGCCCGATCTGAAATCACATAATCTAGGGCCAGATGCGCGCGAAAATAGGCATGCGGCCAAGTGCGGTTGTACGCTCCCGTAAAATCATGCTTGGTTCCCTGAATGCTGCCGCGCTTTGCATCTGCTGCCGCCATTGTCCACCTCACTGACCTCTGGCCTCGGGGTCGCAGCCAATGAATAAGATGGTTCTGCCTAAGGCGGACAGGAGCAGCGAGCGAACTCTAGCAGCCGTGGATTTGCCGATCCCCGCCTTCCCACGGAATGCGTTCTGGCACTGATCTGACATCTGTTTTCCTTCTTTCCTCGAGGGACGCGAGGTGTCCCACGGCATGAAGATCGGTCGGCAGCCCTGCCGCCTCGCGACAATTGAGCTTCAAAGGTCGTGCCAACTGCGCAAAAGGGCCACAGCAAAAAGATGTTTTGCCTAATGATCAAAGCTTTAAGTGAGAGTGCAGCTGATAGCCACGCAGCACTCCACCGTGACTGGTATGCGACAGACCCGACAATCACTGATGGATTTGCCGACCGAACCCATATGGATTCACGAACGGCGCGATCTGTGTACCGACGCGCGTCGATCTCGCCCAGCGGTTTAGCACCTAGCCGGTCAAATACCACAAACCTGCTGGTCGAAGAAGCAATCGAGGAGACTGTCCCCTTATTCCGGACGCCCAACCGGTAAAAAACACGTGAAGCACACATCACCAAGCGCTCTGTCAGCTCATGTGCTCTATTGCGATCCACCTGAAAATGGGGAGCGCCGATCCACGTGACGGAATTGGGGGTCCCGGTCGCGGTTCGAGCTCAGGCTCGAGGGCTTGGCGCCCTGCTATGCCGCGACACCACCGAGAAACCCACCAATTCAGTCGTGTAACAGGTCCTTCAAACAAATTTACAGAACCTTTGCGACTGCAGGTCGCTGACGCTGGTACTTAGTACGTGTCCGGGGTCGCACGGCTACAAAGCTGAAGCCTGTTTACGCTGAGACCGCCGCACAGCACGCAATGGAGGTCATCGCCAATGGAACAGAGAGCGCTCATCCTGATTGAAGGCCATCCAAGGGATACAGGCCTGCGGTACGTCCAAGCGGCTCAGCGTCTTGGTCTTCGTCCAATTACCCTGTCGGCCGACCCAACTCAATACGATTATCTTGCGGCCGAAAAGCTTGAGGCAATCCAAGTCGATTCAGGCAATCTTGATGCGCTGATCCGCGAATGTTCCCGGTTAAGCGTGAGGTATGACATTGCTGGCATTACGGGCTTTGCGGGCAGTGACGAGTCAGTCTCTGCGACAGTTGGCAAGCTCTGCCAGCATTTCGATCTGCCGGGGCCGGACCCCATATCCATTGAAAGATGCTGCGACAAGTACACTCAACGTCAGCTCCTCGCGGAGGCCGATGTTCCAATGCCTGCTTATCGCTTGGCAGCGAATGCGACGGAGGTTCAAAGCTTTGCAGCGGAGGTCGGGCTGCCGGTAGTTCTTAAGCCAGCCATCGGCAGCGGCAGCATCGGTGTCCGCTTGTGCCGCAATGTCGAAGAGGTGGCCGAACACACGAACCATCTGTTGGGCGGGGACCTCACGCAGTCTTC
>NZ_RZOF01000039.1:0-29309 GCF_003998955.1 Mesorhizobium sp. M4B.F.Ca.ET.017.02.2.1
CTTCGAGGCCGGCGTGCCGGTGCTCGGCATCTGCTACGGCCAGATGGCGCTCTGCGTGCAGATGGGCGGCGTCGCCGAAAGCTCCAACCATCGCGAATTCGGCCGCGCCTTCGTCGAGATCGAGAAGGAAAGCCCGCTGTTCGAGGGGCTGTGGGCGCCCGGCCAGCGCCACCAGGTGTGGATGAGCCATGGCGACCGCGTCATCTCCTTGCCGGAGGGCTTCGAGGTGTTCGGCAGGTCGGAAGGCTCGCCCTTCGCCATCTTCGGCGATGTCGAGCGCAAGATGTACGGCATCATGTTCCACCCCGAAGTGGTGCACACGCCGGATGGCGCCAGGCTGCTCCGCAATTTCGTCCACAACATCGCCGGCATCGAGGGCGACTGGACGATGCGCGCCTATCGCGAGCATGCCGTCGAGGCGATCCGCAACCAGGTCGGCAAGGGCAAGGTGATCTGCGCGCTGTCGGGCGGCGTCGATTCCTCGGTTGCAGCGCTCCTCATCCACGAGGCGGTCGGCGACCAGCTGACCTGCATCCTCGTCGACCACGGGCTGATGCGCAAGAACGAGGCGGCGAGCGTGGTGGAGATGTTCCGCCAGCACTACAATTTGCCGCTGATCCTGGTCGATGCCTCCGACCGTTTCATCTCGGCGCTGGAAGGCGAGAGCGACCCGGAGAAGAAGCGCAAGACCATCGGCCGGCTGTTCATCGAAGTGTTCGAGGAAGAGGCAAAGAAGCTCGGCGGCGCCGACTTCCTGGCCCAGGGTACGCTCTATCCCGACGTCATCGAAAGCGTCTCCTTCTCCGGCGGCCCGTCGGTGACGATCAAGTCGCACCACAATGTCGGCGGCCTGCCCGAGCGCATGAACATGAAGCTGGTCGAGCCGCTGCGCGAGCTGTTCAAGGACGAGGTGAGGGCACTGGGCAAGGAGCTTGGCCTGCCCGAAAGCTTCATCGGCCGCCATCCGTTCCCGGGCCCCGGCCTTGCCATACGCTGTCCGGGCGGCATTTCCCGCGACAAGCTGGAGATCCTGCGCGAGGCCGACGCCATCTATCTCGACGAGATCCGCAAGGCCGGTCTCTACGACGCCATCTGGCAGGCCTTCGCCGTGCTCTTGCCGGTGCAGACCGTCGGCGTGATGGGCGACGGCCGCACCTACGAGTTCGTCTGCGCGCTGCGCGCCGTCACCTCGGTCGACGGCATGACGGCCGACTTCTACCACTACGACATGAACTTCCTCGCCGCCGCCGCCACCCGCATCATCAACGAGGTACGAGGCATCAACCGCGTCGTCTACGACGTGACGTCGAAGCCGCCCGGGACGATCGAGTGGGAATAAAGGTGCATCATTAGCTAGCTTTCGGTAAGTATCGATCAGAGTTGTATAAGCCTCTGAAATAAGTGTGTTTTCCTTACTGCATCTATCGCCATCTATCGCCTGGAAGCGGAATCATTTGGCGGTAAATTTGACGGCATGCGTTTCAGCGTTCTCTTTCCTGCCATGCAATACCGTCGTCCCGCCGATTGCAAGCGCACTCACTTCTTGCCCATCAAAGCATTGAAATACAATGATCGTTCCTAACAGTTGACGGTAAAATTGATGACGGTAAAATTGGCGGCCGAGAAACCCAAGTTGTGATCCGATCCTCTGTCATTATGTTAACAGATATTGCCCTTAAGCGGCTGAAACCGAAAGACAAAATGTACAAAGTTGCCGACCGTGACGGTATGTACGCTGCGGTGTCTCCGACTGGGCAGATTGCGTTTCGGTACGACTACCGGACCAATGGTCGGAGAGAGACTGTGACGCTGGGCCGATATGGGAACGGAGGTCTCACGCTGGCAGAGGCACGCGACCGCTGCCTTGCCGCGCGAAAAATGGTGGCAGCCGGAAAGTCGCCGGCGCAAGAAAAGCAGCGCGAGAAGCGTCGCCTGTCAGGCACGGCGAGCTTCGGGGATCAAGGCAAGCGCTGGTTAAAGGAAGCGAAGATGGCGGATAGCACCCGCTCGATGCGCAAGGCTATTTTCGATCGCGACATTTTGCCGATTTGGGAAAAAAGACTCCTAACCGAAATAACACCTGACGACTTGCGGGCGCTCTGCGCAAAGGTGAGGGATCGTGGTGCGCCGGCAACCGCCGTCCATATCCGCGATGTCGTGAAGCAGATCTATAGCTACGCCATTCTGCACGGCGAGAAGATCGCCAACCCTGCGGACGAGGTGGGACCAGCCTCAATTGCCACGTTCGAGGCGAAAGACCGCGCTCTGTCGCCTGCAGAAATCCGGATAATGCTGAAAGAGTTGGAAAACGTGCCGACGCTGCCGACGATTCGGGTCGGCCTAAAGTTCATCCTGCTCACGATGGTCCGAAAGAGTGAACTACTCGAGGCGACTTGGGACGAGGTCGATTTCGAGAACGCCGTCTGGAGCATCCCAAAAGAGCGAATGAAGCGGAAGAAGCCGCATAACGTCTACCTGTCACAGCAATCCCTCGATATCATGATCGCGCTCAAGACTTGTGCGGCGAACTCCCGATATGTGCTGCCGTCCCGCTACGATGCCGATGAGCCCATGTCGCGCGCGACGTTCAATCGGGTAACCGCGGCGATTGTCGAGCGGGCAAAGCAGCAAGACTTTCCGCTCGCGCCTTTCACAGTGCACGACCTTCGGCGCACCGGCTCAACACTCCTGAACGAGATCGGATTTAATCGCGACTGGATTGAGAAATGCCTTGCCCACGACGACAGGCGGTCCTCTCGAGGTGTCTACAACAGAGCTGAATATGAGCCGCAGCGTCGTCATATGCTGCAGGAATGGGCGGACATGGTCGATGCGTGGGCGGCAGGCAAAAAGCACACGCCCAGACTCCAGCCGCCTGCAGAGGCAGCGGTTATCCTTGATCCGATTTGACGGGTCTTGCCTTTCGTAGTCTTACGTCAGGCGCAGGCTTGGTCTTGATTTTTCCGACAGATGACGCATTCCGCCGCTCCTCGATCCACGCTTCGACTTCTGCCAAGTCCCAAACAACACAGCGGGCGGTGAGATTGAAGCGTCGTGGGAACTCGCCACGCTGTTCCATCTCATAGACGGTCGTATCAGACAGGGGAACGATTTCTCGCAGCTGCGACCGGCGAACAGTTCGCACTACTCGACGCGACGCGATGTGTGGTAGAACCAGAAGTGGATCCGGCTGCCCAATTTCGATGCCCTTGAATTTATCGACCTCGGAAGACTGCTGCCGTTTGACCATTTGCGTGACCGGGATGGATTGCCTTACTGGCCAACAATCGCGCAACTTTTCGAGGTTTCGTACAGCCCTCAATTGCGACCACGTATCCTCGCCTACTGACGTGAAGACTCAAGGGCATTTCACTGCGGATTATGTCAGGACCGCACCACCAATGGGATCCATCGAGCAGGCGCTGCATAAGGTCCGACAGGCGATCCTTGCTGCAGGCTTCTCGATGCTCGAATATCTCAAGCTGCGCGCTGACAATGACCTTGCGCCAATTGACGCGTTAATCGGCCGGCGCGGCTAGATCGCGGCGGAGGCGAAGCGCCGCGAGATCACGCTCACAGCCGAGGACGCGAAGCGCCGCCGGCTTCGCAGTTACGCCGTCGCCGATCTCACCAATCATGAGAGATTGCCGACATGGACAGCGAGACTTGGTCTTTGGTTAAACGGCAGCAGGCTCGGCGGTCGCAACGGCTACCTTGTCAAATACTGTGATGAGAAACGTTGCATCGCCAACATCTTCATCGAAGATGTGCTCGCATATTTCGAATTCCTGCGTGCCTTAGCGTGGCTGATCACGGAGGACGGCAGAACAGCCGATGCCGACCGACAAAAGGTGAAAGGCAATGAAGGCGAGCATAGTTCCTGCTCCGCTTGGTTGTTTGCGGAACCGGACCGAGTGTTGGAAAATGAAAGTTGGGGACAGTGCTCTCCGGCAGTTGATTGCAGACGCATCACAATGCGTATTACTCCGACTCAACCGCGCGGGGAAAACCAATGGCGAAGAAACCCAATGAGACTACGAGCAAGAAAGTTGCTTCGACGGCATCCAAGTTGCTTCGTTCTAACAGCTCCTCAAAGGCAGTCAAATCGGTCGCGGGATCCGCTCTTACGCAAAGGGTGAAAAAAAAGAAATAGCGCCGGTTTGACAGACATGAAGCAGTTTTGGCCTCATTCAGAAGAGCGCCAAGGAGTTTGGTTTCCGGCGAACTGGTTGTGTCCGAAAAGGTGGACTGCACGTTGGCGTCGACGCCATCCACAAACTGGAGAGCGCAGAGATTGGCGTTTTGGTTTGCCTTGATCCACCAACGGCACCGATGCTGAGAGAGGCTGCATCCGAGGGTGAGGTCGGCCCGCGCTCAAAGCAAGTTCCTAAAGTCCAGATTTAGAAGACGCCCGTCGAACGCCTGGGGGATGATAGATCTTCCGGAAGTAGGAAGACAGCCGGCTGTTTCGCCACAAAAGCTTGGCCGCAAGCGGGTTGAGGGTCAAACGGAAATGATGTTTCCAATGTCTTCAAACAGCAGAATGTCGAAGGGCCAAAACGCAAGGGAAATGGGCCCATCCGGACGGTCGACATCGAAGTGACCCGCGGACCATAGCCGAAAACAAAATAGCCTTTAAGGGCCCGCTCGACTGAATCCAGGAGCGGGCTTTTCTAATTCAGGGCGGGGTTCGAACCCACGAGACCGATGAAGGTCCACCTCCTTATCAGGGATGCGCAATCGACCGCTCTGCCACCTATCCACAACGTTGGTTCGATTGATCGATCTTCAAGCCCCGAGACATTCTCGGTGCGAATACGGCGGACTTTTGCCGCAAGCACGGCATTTCGGCAGCGACCTTCTATAAGTTCAAGGCGAAGTTTGGCGGGATGGAATTGTCCGACGCCCGTCCCCTGACGGCGCTGGAGGACGAGAACGCGCGGCTCAAGAAGCTGCCGGCGGAGCGGATGCTCGACAATGGATCTTGAAGGATGCTGCCGCAAAAATGTATGGTCCGCCCCGGGCAAGGTGTCGCGAGATCGCGAATGACCTATGGAAGGGCCGATACCCTCGAAGAGCGGCTTGGGTTGAAGCCGCTGGTTGGCCAGCGCATTGCGCCGATCATCATCTTCGCCGCCAGCATCGAACATCACCTGGAGCGGCGTTGTGGAAGCTCAAGGGCGTCAATCCAAAGGGCATTCGACCCGAGACCGACGCGAAGATGATCTCTGATTTGATCGGGATGCTTGAAACATTCGCGTCAACCGCTGCCAGCGGGAGACGAGCGCACCCTTCTTCAGACATGGTCCAATGCGGCCAGTCTTGCATTTGCGATCAGGAATGACATCGCTCATGGCGTGCCACCAACTTGGGCGAGAACGCGCAAGAGACCGTCCAGCGACTATTGGGCCGACGATCACTCTCTCGATCTCGTTCGTCACGCCTTCGCGGTTCTACTGCGCGTCACTGTTGGCGTTTCGACAGAGAAGATGCCGTTGATCGAGCTTGCGAACCCATCTTTGCTACGTGCCCTCCGCCGCGAATTATTCTGAGCGAGATGGCCTGCAAAGACTATAATCCGACCTTCAGAAATACTAAATCGGCAGCGATGGCTTCCTATTTCCCCGCGAGCGCTACACTGGTCACTTCAAGAATGGCGGCACCGTACCGCGGGCGCGCAGGCCAGGATGTCCAGTTCGACGTCACGGAAGGCCAATCGAAGACACGATCGAGGCATTCAACAATCTTGGATTTAACGATCGCACGATGACGATCAATCGTACGGCTACTCGGGCTATATCGCTCGAACTTGGACCGATTGCCCTTGGCCGCTTCCAGGTCGCATTGGTTTCGAGGTTGTGCCGGCATTCAACGAAGCTTTCTACGGCGCGCTCCACGTCGATCATATCGATCACAGCTGGAATGAGAATGACGGCCTCGCTTTTCGCATTCAAAATACACTTGGCCTTGCCGGCTTAGTGGTCGGCGGCAAAGTAGAGTTCTGCAAGATAAGCGGCACCATTCCAATCGGCGGCGCGCTGGTTACCTTGGGCGCGAAGTCGGCGACGGGGTCGACATCGCTTGATACGCCCAATGGCGACAGCACAACCTACCATGTGCGGCTCACGCAGCCGATCTACATGCTCGCCCATGTCGTCACGCCGGTGTTTTCAGGTACGGTCCCCCTGTGGTTCAAGTTGGAACTGACCAAGGGCAAGATCCCTACAACGCTGGGACAGAAGGGGTCGATCCAGATCACACCGACAGGACAGCGCCGTGACTACGTCCTTGTCGTTAGGCTCGATCAGGCCGCCTTTCTCCCGCAAGGGCTGACCGCGTCGGGCAAAGTCGACGTTAATTGGCAGGCACCGACCACGCTGCCGCCGACCGCGGCCGGCATCACGATGCCGCACCAGTAGCGAATTTCTCGCTGTAGCCGGGTTTGAGCGCAGCAAGCGATCTATTCGTCGCACTGCAATCGGCCTATGGCGAACTGAGTGCGAGGCCCTTTTGGAGGGCTTTTCCGTGTTGGCCGAAACGGTAGCTTTGGGTCAGGTCACGACTATGCCTAGCGGGGTGCCTCAACGTTCGTTTCCGACTATTTGTGCCTTAAAACTGCCAACCTGCAACGGCCCAACGCCGCCTGGCAGCTTTTGCGCCTCGTGTCGGCCATAGAGGCGAACTTTACCTCTGCCCGGAAGCAGACATTTCGGTTGACAACGCGCGCCGTCGCGGTCGCGCCATGAACAGGCATGGAATGTGGGTTCAACTGAAATGGATAGCTGGAGACTAGTATTGGCAAAAGTGCTTGCATCGCGGTGCGAACTGACGCTCTCTATTAGCTTAAGGTAAGATCAATTAGCTAAACCTAGTGCCATGGGCGATACTGACATCAACGCCGCTTTCGCGGGGGTGGACATAGCGCGATTTGCCCCGAGGGGGCATGAGCGTTTTGATGGTCCTATTCGAACGTTCTCAGACGCAGATGGGACAACTCTCTCAGCAATATCGGATCGAACGTTTCTTAGGTGGATAATCAGAGAACTCGGCGATCTGAGGGGGAAGCGCATATACGAAATTGGAACAGGAACTGGTTATCTGGTGTCAGTACTCTCCTTGCTAGCCGGCAGGGAAGGAGACGTCCCACTGATATTTGGTTGCGAGATTATTCCCGACCTCTTCGATCAATCACAGCGCGCCCTCATCGGCACTTCTGGTGTGCGCGTGCAATTAGGTGATTGGGTCGATCGACTACCCGAGCTGGGTCTCTTCGACGTCATAATAGCCACTTCTGCGTTTCGTGGCATCCCGCGACTGCTTCGCGAGGCGTTGCGGGTGCCGGGAGGCATGCTCGCTATGCCTGTAGCGATTCCGGGTGGCGGGGACTGCTTTACGATCTTCCTAGCAACCGAGAAAGGACTACTCACGGTCGGCGCTAGGATGTCCGTGTCCGTCCCTACAACCGGTTCCATTGCAGATGAGGACACATGGTACATCCCGCTTGAAAAGCTTATTGATCCGCGACCGAAGTCCTTCTTGCATATTGAAAAGGGCCGAGGCTTTGGTCACCCTGTTTTGGATTCTTTGGCATTCCGGAGCTACCTTTTTGGCGCTGAACCGAATTTCCGCGCTGTGAACCTAGGCGTCGAGCGTACATTCGACCTCACACACTACTCTTTCGGTCTCATCGATAGCGAGCGCCGCTCGGGCGCGCTTTATCACGGCCGCGACATAGTCGTGTTCGGTGATCTGGGCCTCGAATTTGCCGGCACCTTGGCAGCCCATCGGGAACGATGGCAAGCAAATGGGCAGTCGGATCTTAGCCGAGTGCACTATCATATCCCTTGGACCGCGTTCGATGCTGACCAGTTGCCAAGCGGATATGTTGCTGCCCTTGGAGGCTGAGGATGTTGCAGACGGCTCCTCCAGACTTGTCATACGTTTGTCCCGATGTGAGATTTCGGGAAATAGGTTGCATCCCCATCATCGGAATGAAGTGCGCAGCAGAGCTGATGGAAACTCCCTGGGTGTCGCGAGACGTTTCCGCTCTGGATGAACTTGCTGCCCTCCTCACACCCCAGCGTATCGCGGCACGGCATGGGACGCGCTTGGTCACGCTCGAGCATAAGGAACGATGGCGGAACCTCCGGGCGCAACAGAGATTGGGCGATTATCTCGCTGGTCTCGACACAACTGAATTTTATCTCAGGCAGAGTGACGCGTCCTTCGTCGACATCGCGCATCGATTGCCTGTTTCACCTCGATCACGCGAGCCGGCATACTTCGACAACATATGGATCGGTCCGCCAGGAACGGTGCAAACCTTTCATCAAGATAACCACAACGACTACGTCACGAACCATAATTACTTCATTCAGTTGTTTGGGTGGAAATATGTTGCAGTCTGCCACCCACGGGATACCTTCGCGCTCACGGACGGCGCCACAGTGCGAGGGCACCATTGCGATGCCTCGCCGACGGACCCCAATGTCTGGCAACGCGTGCCGTCGTTACGTCATGCAATCGTCGGTCCATGCGACCTCCTGCATATCCCTCCCAGTTACTGGCATTACGTCCAATCCCTCTCAGTTAGCATTTCGGTGTCGCGTTGGTGGTTCGATAACCACTTGGCAGAGATCATTTACAGCGTTGGGCAAGAGCGTTGGGAGCGTCCTGCAATCGTTGTGGCGGATACTAGGACATTCTTGGCTGACCTTGAAGAGTTTGGCGGCGCTTCTGCTTTGAAGCGTGTCCTTTTGCAATTGGCTCCCATCGCAAGATTTGCAATTATAACGGCGTTCAGTGAATTCTATGGCAAAGGAGTTTTCGACTATGTCTGAAGCACCGCTTTCCTTCGAACTGAGTGAAGATCAAGCTAAGGCCCTCAGGTCCCTCGCTGGAGGTAAAGGCATACGCATTTCCGGTTATGTCGATGGGACAACCCTGAAGGTCGACAACATTGCCATCAACGCAGGGATAATCGGTATCAGCAGTTCACCCTTCAAGGACGGCATGGCCCCTTTTATCGCTTGCAATGGCCCGCTCGAAGTTGAAAAATGACAATGGACTACGTCGCGCGTTTTGTTGAAACTGCCCTTGACGAACAAGGCGACATAGCAACGCGCGACTACCTTCGGCTGTTTGGCGACGCTGTTGCACGTCACGTGCCGCCATACTTCCTCGCCGACTACGGCAACAGTTTTAGGTCGCATATTGAGAACCCGGTATGGGTGCTGCAGTCGCTTGTCTCGAATGCGATCAAAGAGGGCGAGGGTTCCCGCGACTTAGCGAAGATTGCCAACGCTTGCACAAGTGCCGGGCTTGTTGACGATCTGAGCCAGCATGTCGAGGATGAGGCAGGTCATTGCCGAATGTACCTTCGTCTCGCCGATCTGGTATTTCCAGACGCATTGCCAGATAATGTGCGCGGGGCCGTTGAGACCCAGTTTCCCCCCATGCAGCACAGCCAGGTCGAGGCCGCTAGCCTCGAAACCTGGAGGGTGCTCGACTATTTGATTCAGGTGAACCTCGGTGAGGTGAGGACCCGCATTCACCAGAAGTTGTTGGAGCCCGTGCTCGAGGCATATTGCCCGCACCGTAACCTAGACATGCTGGGTCGAACGCTATGCAAGTTAAGTGGCGACGAGTGTAGCCACATCCGCTACACTGCAAGACGCATCGGAGAACTGTCCAAAGAATTTGCCTCGACTCGGGTTGAAGAACTCTTTTGGCAGAGATTGCTACAGTTCACCGCATACACAGAGCGCGAATTGGGTAGCCAGAGGGCTGGAGGGTTTGCGACGTCCCTAGTTAGGGATCGGTGATTGCTCCGTGGGGATCGTGTTGGCAGGCACGCTCTTATTCAGGTCGCCTTCGCCGTTGACCCGCGCCGTTAGATCTGTCGACCTCCTGGATGAAAATTCGCTTGCGAACCGCGGGGAGTCAACCGGACAGTTCTCAGGACGGCTGTTGGCGCCAAGCGGTCCGCGCTATGCTGGACGTGTTAGTCCGTTTCTAGACCGGCCAACCCGAAAACAAATAGTCCGCTTGCGGCCCAGAAGCCGACGCATCTGGCCGCCGACAGCGCCTACGGATCGGCAGCGAACCTCGCCTGGTTGGTCAAGGAACGGGAGATCGCGCAGCATATCCCCGTGTTCGATAAAACCGCACGGATGGCACTTTCTCGCGCGCCGACTTCATGTTCAGCGGAACTACTGGTTCGCCCTGAGCGAGGATCGACCGCTATTCTTTTTCGCCGGCCTTCGGACGCCTTGGCATGGTATCGGAAGGTTACTCGGGTCTAGCCGGCGCGGCCGTCTTGTCCCGTTCCTGCCCGCTCCTTCGCTCCGCTCCCGTGTTGGGGACAAGCCAGCCCTGCACGCCGTCTCCTTTGGAGCCGTCCTCCCGGGACAGCGCGTCGGCCGCATCCAAGTCTGACGCTTCGTGAAACGAACGCCACCCTGCGACGGCGTTCGTCACGTCTCTTCGATTGAGTGCCAGGAAGGGCGGGCCTGAGACGTACATTCCCGCTGGAAGCTCTGTGTGATAGCAACGGCTTGGCGCGGGTGTTTGAGCGCCCCCACGGCAGTGCCGGAATGGCGGATCGCTCAATTGCATGGCGGAGAACAAGAACCAGCACTTTGTTCCCCGGGTACATCTATCGCCCTTCAGCGTGTGTGCCGAAGGCAAAGCCATTCACCTGTTTAACCTTGATCGCAACCAATCATTCTTCGATGCCCCGGTGAAGAATCAGTGTTCCAGGGATTACTTCTACGGGCAGGACCCAAGGCTCGAAACCGCAATCCAGACCGTCGAGGGACACTATGGCGACTGCGTTTCGTCGTTGCTCAAGCCACGTGCGGTCATCAAGGATCTTCATGCCACAATCCTCAGGCGTTTCGCCTACCTGCAGCATGTCCGCACAGAAGCCGCCGCGCGTCGATCCGCGGAGTTTGCTTTCGCTGCCACGTCAGTCAAAGGTGCGGACTTCGAACAACCGTCTTTCAAGGAGGCCGTCAAAAGTGCGGTGATCTCGGCGATGCATCACTACGCCAAAACGATGAGCGTCGTAGACGATCTAAAGGTGCGGGTTGTTCGCAACCTTACCTCGGTGCCGTTTCTCACATCAGATGACCCTGCTGCTCTCGCCAACCGCTGGCATCAACAGCACAGGCATGCGCAGCACAGATCTTTTGGAATCTCCAGCGCAGGTGCGCTTCTCTTCCTGCCGCTTTCGCCAACGCTGTTGGCTGTTCTCCTGGATGGCGACGTCTATCAAGCCGAGCACGTCGGTGGCTGGATCGATGTGTCAAATACGGCGGACATTCTTGCGTGCAACCACCAGCAGGTACTGAACTGCGCGGCAAATCTGTACTTTGGCGAGCGTAGCTCTGGGGATGATGTGCAAGCTATAGCGATCTCAGTTGCGCATCTGCGACCCCCGAGTCGGTTTGACGTGGTTATGGCGGTAGCCGACGGCAGAACCGAAACTCATACTCACTACGCAGTCGTAGATGCCCCCGACGCTCGGGAGCATGACGACGTGCTTATCCACGTGAGAACTGTCAGGCCGGTTCCGCCAACGTGGCCCTCGTTCCTGAAGTTTCGAAACAATCGTTTCGTCTTCACCAACGATACGGGCGCAGGCTTCCGCCGTCGGAGGACTGCGACGTCAAGTCTTTGGGGTAGTCCGCCTTGGCGGAAGGTTCGAGGCTAAGGAGACCAATGCTATTCTGGCGCTTCGCCATCATTCTCACCTGGCGGCGTTTTCGGGTTGTTCGGTTTCATCGAAGACCAAGAAGAGGGTGTCGTCATCCTCGTTCATGGCCCTTTCCGCCAATCCTTTTGCCAATCGCAAAGGCAACGCGTTGGCCGATGGCGGGATGCTGGTCCCCGAGTGGGTCATAGAACGGAGGTACGGCGTCGGCTTTGACTTTACAGCTTAGCGTGTGAAGCACGAAGAGCAGCCGCTATCGTTTGCGGGAGTGGCGTCCCATGCGAACTGGGACAGATTGGTTAGGTTAGTCTCCTACGGGCTAAGCCCACCCGACGTCGTCCTTTCTGGAAAGTCTCAAAAACAGATCGAACCAGAATCGATATTCGGCATCTTCACGATTGCCAGACACTTCCAAGGGACACTAGGCGACCGACGTGGTAGCGTCCTTGCCGTGCCTTCGATCTCGGCTTCCATCGCCTCGTCGTCGGATAGGAGTGCCCAATCTTTAACAATGTCATACTGGCTTCGCACATCGATGCCCTCCGTCTTGCCGAGAAGCAGCCTTAGGTACCCCGACGCCTCCCGACCTTCAACACAATGACAATGGCCATCACCAGCCCCGACGCGGCCAAGACGCCGTAAAACCCTTCGGCCGTTATTGCAAAGCCCCAGAAGTCGATTGTGATCTTGTCCATTGGTTCGGTTGCCTTCACCAGATTCCAGGTTCAAACGACAGACTGAACCGTCTGCGCTCGTGTTGCGTTTTACGGCGCAAGCATGAGGCACCCTTGCAGGCGTCAATTGCAAAAGCGCCATCTTAGAAAATTATACCTACAAAATGCGTCGTTTCAGTCCCGGCTGGGGCCGAAATCTGTCCTTCGCGAACCGGTCGCGCGCTGCCTTGGCGTCAATTGCCGTTATTGGGCAGTTTTTGTAGCCTCAACCCCATTTTTTCAGCTCGGCAAGGAAGCGATCCTGCTCCTCCAAGGCTTTCAGCATCGTTCCATGACAGTGGAATCCGTCATGCGCCGCAATTCTCGCTGAATGGACGATTCGTGAAGACCCAGCGCCGTCCTCAGCGCCAGTGAGTCTAAAACACCATGTACCTCTTTCCTGAGGGGCGTATCGAGGTATCCAGCCGCGGCCTTTTGGAGAGCAGATGCTTCCGAAAAATTGTACATACTCGCCGTCTCTTTGGCTTTCCGCATAAGGTACTCGCTAGCCGAGTCGGAGATCGATGACGTCGTGCGCGAGGGCGCTCTCGCCGTCCTTGCAGCTCTCGTTGCCGCCGCTTCGTTCATGAATTTCTGTCTGTTCAGCTTCCAGCGCCCCTGCCATCGACGGATCAAGGTAACGTCTGTCTCCCTCCGCGAGCTGGACATATCATTGAGGACCCGCCTCATGGCTGAAGTCGCCTTCATGGAAGGATTATCCAGCAAGATACTTGCGACCTTGGCAAGGGCCTGATCGTTGTTCTTGACGCCGCTGCCAATTGGGCGGCCGACGCGGCGCTTCTGAATCTCTTCCATTGCTTTGCCTCCAGTTGGTGTCGGTCTGCCCCGTGCGCTCTTTGATATTGTAGCAACGGATGGATTCTCAAGCGATTTAAATAGCTCCGATCAGTTTAAAAGCGCGGAAAATTCCCGCTCGTGAATCCAAAAGCGCGGAAAATTCAGCGACACGTAATTTTCCGCGCTTTTACGGCTTACGGAGAGGCTGAGCGCGAAAAATTCCAGCCGGTGCGGCGTTTGGCAATCGGCGTTTTCATCCGAAAACGGCCCCGCATTATTCCTCTAAAGCTTAGAACTGCCGGCCATAGCGCGGGCGAGCGGCACTGCTGAGGTAAGCAACTCAGCTCCCACCTTGCAGGACCTGGATGACGGACTGCCCGCAGGTGCTGCCCCATCTGCTTTGGACCGCATCTGCGAAATTCTCACGTATCCTGCCTGTGCGCATGTAAGCATAGGGTAGCGCCTGGGCTCGATTGGCCACCACACTAAGAACCACCGTCGGCATGGCGACCGCAGGCTGATGTCCCAAACGCCACTCCAAAAGGATCATCCTCTCATGGATCCCAATGCCATCATTGCGTCCCTGCCAGTCGCCGGGGCTGATCGATCTGTGCTCATCGAAGTCGCTAATGCCGCGTTCGAGCCCGTCATTGAGCGGATTGAACCGAATATTAGGAACGACCCGAAGCCTTTGGGATGCTGATAACTACATCGACAATAGCCTTCTCGGCGTCTCTCCCACAAGTCCGTGGGAAACGGCTCAGGAATTCTTTGCGGCTCTCGCACGCAAGGAAACCTTGTTCACCCATACTTGGCAGCTGGTCGGCAGAGAAGCTCCCCTTGCTGAAGCCTTGGAAGCACACAAGAATCCGGACGTTGGCGTGACGCTGGTAACGGGGTCTGGCGGCGGCGGCAAATCTCGAGCTCCAAGCCATTCTGGACCAAATCGCCGCCGATCAGTCTGCGACTAGGATCAGGCTTGTCTCACCGACAATGGAGATCACCAAGGTGTCTCTAGAAGAGCTTGGTTCCGGTGACCTGCTCCTCGTCGTCGATGATGCTCATGACAGCGACAAGTCTCCAGCCATTGTTCAATTACGCCGCGGCCAACGTGGGTCGTGTAAAATTGCTCATTGTCTTCCGACGATATGGAGTTGAGCATATCCGGGCCCAGGCAAGCAGCTATTCCTTTTCTGGAGACCGTCTGAGCGTCATCGACGTACCGCCTCTTTCCAAGGAGGAGTCGGAGTCGCTTGCCCGCCAGGTGCTTGAACACCTAGGTGGACCTATGGAGCTTGCGGCCAGCATTGCTCATCTCACCCAAGATTGCTCGCTCGCCACAGTGGTCGGGGGCTCAGACCTGCATGAAGCCCCATCTTGTGCAGCGTCCTTTGCTTAGGCGCGGAACCATACGGAGCGATACGGGAAGATTTCTGATTTTGGCCCACGAGAAAGCCAATGAAATCAACGGTCCCGGCACATCCTCCGGGCCCACCAAATTATAACATATCAATGTGTTACGCTTAATTCTTCAAGAATTAAGCGAGTTTTGCCAGATAAATTCATGAGTTTTAGATGGAATGATTTTGGGGCCCGTTGGTCAATTTTCTCCGTCTGGTCGATGTCACCTGTGAGACGTAGCGCAGGCCCCTGTATTTCAAAAGGCTCTCCGACGGCGAGTGCGGTGATCGGCGGCAACGGCGTGCGAAAGGGCGGGTGTGACTCATACCAGTCGTGCTCGCGACAGCTCAGCAATGGCCGCTTTGCGCCTCATAGCGGTCGTCAATGCCAGCTTGTATATCAACTGGAAGCGGTCGCCCTACCCGAAAGCCCTGGAAACTGCTTCCTGAGTCTCCACGCCCTCGCTATCGCATCAAACCTGTTCTGATCCAAACCTCCTGTCCAACCGATCTGACCGCTTGGAGAATTCTTAGCGTAATGCAGCATGCCAGAGGGCAGCAGGGCTAGACCCATTGGCCTGTCAAAGCTGCGATGAAGCGGCCTGCCAAAGGCCTGCCTTTTCGGCCGTGAAGAGCGATCCATAACTCGGCGTCCTGATCTAAATTCTCCAGGTAGATGGCACCCTGGCTGCCGCCGCCTCGTCTGCAATCAACTTAGGGGCTGTCTGTCGAATCTTGTCGATGAATGCCTTGCCACCGCGCCTCCCTTCCGGGAGCGATGGCAGCGAGAGGGCGCTACCGCCTTTCCCCACATTCAACTGCCAGTTTAGGTTTCGCTGCTTGGGTTGAAAGCTAACCGCCGAGGCCGTCGCGGATCGCTGAGAAATAGCGATCGGTTCCGACCTGGCCACCCTTCAGCGCGACCTCCAGCCCGTCTATCGCCGCGATGCGCGAATGGGCGACGCAGAGCGGCGAGCCGGGTGACGCTGGAAGCGGCATCCTGACCGTCAGCGCGTCGACACCCATCTGCCCCAGTGCATGGCTCGACGTGTCGCCGCCGGCGATGATGACGCGCTTCAGGTTCTGCTGCTCGGTCAGTTGTCGCAGCAGCGTGCCAAGGCCGCGGCCGAGCTTGTGGCGGGCGCCTTGCTGCCGATCGATCTCGGCACCGCGATCAGCGGCAGGTCCGAGTGCCGTGTAAAGGATGACGCTGCGCCCGGCTTCCAGGCTGGCGCGGCCGCTTGCCGCCGCGCGCACGATCGCCTGTTCGGAATTGTCCGAGACCAGTTCGATGGGATCGATTTCGATGCCGTCGAAGCCGTCGGTCAACGCATGGCGGATCTGCCGTTCCGTGGTCGGCGAGCAACTGCCCGAGACGACCCCGACGCGGCCGGCAGCACCCGGCGCCGAAAAGCGGGACTCGGCCCGAACAACAACAGTCTCTGCCCATTCGGCGAGCAACGCGTACTCGACGCCGGACGAGCCGACGACGAAGGAACCGCCTTGCTTGCGCGTGCGCCAGATCTCCTTGCCGGCAAACGCCTGGCTTTCCGGACTATCGACATCGATGAGTACGATGGCGGCGCCATCAGCGGCGAGGCGATCGAAGGCCGCTGAGCGGTCGGCCGAACGCAGCGTCGCCAGGTCGAGCAGACCCGAGGCAAGCCGGGTCTGCCGCGCCAGATGGATCAAAAGATCGGCCTCGTCCATCGGCGTCGCCGGATGGCGGCTCATCACCGGATGGCGGTCGATGCGGTAGTATTTGTCCCGATAGCCGGCGAACAGATGGCCGAAGGCGGTGTAGCGCTTGAGTTGCGGCGCGCCGACCACCAGCGGCACGCTGTCCTGCGCGAACACCGAACGGCCGATCTCGATCGCCCGGCCGATGCTGCCGATCGTCGGGCTGGAATCGAAGGTCGAGCAGACCTTGTAGTGGCAGATTTCGGCCTCAAGCGTCTTCAGCCAACCGAAGGCCACCTTGAGATGCGTGTCCATCCACTGCTGCGACTCGCTGCGGCTGGTGCCGGCCAGGCCGACGGCACGGCAATGCGAGAATTGCGCCAGCTGTGCGTCATCCGGCTGGCGCATGAACAGCACGGTCGGCACGCCGCCGAGTTCGAGCGCCTCCATCACATCGGTCGAGCCGGTGAGGTCGTCGCCATAATAGCTGAGCAGAAGGTCCCGCATTGCTCAGGCCGCCTTGCCGTCGCCGAACTTCTCGATCGAGCGCGCCAACTCGACATGCCTCTTGGCGAAGTCCGCGAGCGGGATGCCGTCGACCGCTGCTTGCCAGGCCTGCTGCACGGCGCGCACGCCGGCGCCCGGTCCGTCCGGATGGCTGACGATGCCGCCACCGCACAGATAGAGCAGGTCGACCGTGCGGCCGGTACGTTCGTAGGTTTCAGGCGCCTGTCCGCCCCATTGGCCCGAGCCCGCCACCGGCAGCGCGCAATCATCAGGCGAAAACAGCGGCGTCGTCACCGCCTCGAAGGAACGGATGAAGGAGTCGTCCGGCTCCCAGTATTTCGAGCCGATGCCGTTGATCTGGAACTGGTCGACGCCAAGCAGCCGCCAGAACTGCTGCCAGACCATGAAATCCATGCCGAGGCCGGGATGGCGGGTGAGGATGTCCCAGCCATTGCGGTGGGCGTGCAGCACCAGGCCGGAGTGCTTCCTGAGGTAAGCCATGCCGCCGAAGCCGACGGAATTGATGTTGATGACGGCGCAATTGCCGCCGGCTTCGACCACAAGGTCATGGTTGCGCATCATCTGGTCGGGATCGGCATGCGAGATGCCAAAGGCATACATCACCTTCTTGCCGGTCTTCTGCTCGTGGTTGAGGATCAAAGGCATGATCGCCTTCACCCGCTCCGCTAATGGCGAATAGGCCGGGCTCATCAGCTTCTCGTCGTCCTTGATGAAGTCGATGCCGGCATCGATCAGCTCGCCCACCATCGCGGCCGTCTCGTGCGGCCGCAAGCCGAGCGCCGGCTTGACGATGGTGCCGATGATCGGGCGGCCCTCGACGCCGGTCAGCCGGCGGCTGCCGGCGACGCCGAATTGCGGGCCGGGGTGGGCGCCCCTGAACTCCTTCGGCAGCTTCATGTCGACGACGCGGATCCCGGAAAAACCCCTGATCGAATAGGTGCCGCCAATGGCGATGGTCATCAGTGCCGCAAGGTCGGTGCCGATCGCGTCGAACGGGAAGCCGATGTCGACATCGGCGCGCTTGAATGGGCCAGGGCCGGCGTCGGGAATGGATGGCTGCTCCGCATCGGGCAAATGCCGGATCGCCAGCACATGGGCCGCGACGCGCGCCTTCAGCTCCTCAGTCTCGCCGGGCAGCGCGACGAAGGTTCCGGTCGACTGGTCGCTGGCGATCTTGGCCGCCATCGCCTCGATGCTGCCGGACGTTTCGATGCGATAGGTGAGGATGATCATGGCCGGCCGTCTCGGGTCGAAAAGGGGTTCGAAAACAATTCCCTGTCGTTCGAAATCTGGTATAATGAGTACATAAGTATTGCAAGCAATATCCTGCCCAAAGGATACAGTCCGACCGGCGGACGGGCATTCCGGGAACCGCCGCGGCAATGCTAGATAGAGCAGGGTCAAGGGAGTGATTCGCGACGATGAACCGTTCGGAGCCGATCGTCCGGCGAAAGCTTTCCGATGAAGTCTTTGCGCGACTGAAGCGCCTGATCACCAGCGGCGAATTGCAGCCGGGCGACGACATGCCGTCGGAGCGCGAATTGATGGAGCGTTTCGAGGTCGGCCGGCCAGCAATTCGCGAGGCAATGCAGGCGCTAAGCAATATGGGCCTCGTCGCTATCTCGCATGGCGAGCGTGCCAAGGTGCTGCAACTGACCGCCAAGTCGATCATCAGGCAGGTCGATGGCGCGGCCAAGATAATCCTGTCGTCGTCGAAGGACACGCTGGAGCACCTCAAAAGCGCGCGCATCTTCTTCGAGCGCGGCATGGTCCGGGAAGCCGCCGAGAAGGCCACGGCCGAGGATGTGCAGCGGTTGAGGGCCACCATTGCAGAGCAGCGCAGCTTTCGCGGCGACTCCGAAGCCTTCATCTCCGCCGACATGAAGTTCCACACCCAGATCGCGGCGATCTCGGGCAACCCGATCTATGTCGCCGTCAGCGAGGCGATGCTCGGCTGGCTGAAGGAATACCACACCGAGATGCTGATCTGGACCGGCAAGGAAAAGTTCACGCTGACTGAGCACGAGGAGATCATCGGCCGCATCGAGAAGAAGGATGCCGATGGCGCCGAGAAGGCAATGATCAAGCACCTTGAACGCTCGCGTGCCCTCTATGTGATGAATTCCGAGAAGTGACGGTTCAGCCGATCCGGGCGATCGCGTAAGGCGGCATCGCCAGCCTGCCGCCCGCATCCAGGCTGATGGCGCGCTCACTCCCATTCCGCATGATGAGCGATGCCTTGCCCAGACCGGAAATGTCGACCTCAACCTCGCCTGCTGTCAGGTTGGCCAGGCAGACGATCGTCTCGCCCATCGAGGAGCGGCTGGCGAGTGCCGCTACCCGGGTGTCATCGCTGACCGTAGTAGGGACATGCTGATGACCGACGAGGTCGCAAAGCATCTTCACGGCATGGAAAAGCGGCCGGGGCGCGCCGTCCTTGGCGGGCTCGCCCAACGACGCCAGCAGTCCGAACGGTCCGGCGAAACTCGACGGCGTCAGCATCTCCAGCCCGGCTGATGCCACACGCGCGGCATAGCCGATCGCCCAGGCGGCCGCGAACTGGCCGGCGTGGCGCGGATCGCGATTGGCCATGGCGATGCGCTGGCCATCCGGATTGTCCTTGGTCGCGCCGCCATAGGGGTTTTGGCGCATGGCAATGGTCGATGGTCCTATTCGGTACGGCTTGTCGCCGAAGATCGCCCGCGCCGATTGCGTAATGAAGGGCAGCGCCTCCAGTGACTGCATGATGCTGAGATCGTCGGCCGCGTGCACGATCGGGCAGGTGCAATGGGTGATGAAGTCGAGCGGGCCGACGGGAACGCGCTTGCGGTTGAGTTCGGTGAAATAGCTGAACATGCCGCCGCCGAGGCGGATGTCCGGGAAGGCGCGCCGCGCCGCCGCATAGACATTCTCGAGTGGCGGGCAGGGCGGCCACGCGCTGCCCGGCGGTGTCGACTGCCGGTCGACCGAAGGCGAGACGGCGATGGCATCGAGTCGCAAGCCGGCCCGGCGCACCATGCCGGCGATGCCGGAAAGTTCGGCATCGAGATCGCCGTCGCAGGCAACCACGCATTCGAGCGTCGTGCCCGACTTGTAGGCCTCGGCGAGTTGGGCGAAGGCGCGCAGCGCCTCGAAGCCATGGCCGCGCGTCGGATCGTAGTGGAACAGCAACTGGCGTGGCCCCAGCACTGTTAGTAAGGGCAAGATCGCCAGCGTTGCCTCGACATTTTCGGGGTAGATGACAACGCCGATCTCGGGCAGCGCCGCACCGGGTTCACCAAGCGCCACGCGGACCGGTTCGGAGGTAGTGGCGACTGCCGGCGCCTTGCCGTCGCCGGTGATGCGCAGCGTGATCGTCTGGCGGTTGGTTTCGCCGGCCGGCAGCTTGTAAGGCCACGGCAATGCGAGAGGCCGCACATAGGTCTTGTAGGAGGCGTCCGACCAGTTGCGCTGGTCTTCCATTTCGAAAATGTCGCCTTCCATACGGCATTCGGCGGCCACACTTGGACGGACCTGATGCGTGATGGCGCGAATATCCTTGAACGGCTGCCAGGGATCGATCTGCAGCGGCAACTTGGTATCCACCACGCTGCCGTCGGTGTGCTCGACCGTCACCGGGCTGCCGGCCAGCCCGGCGATCGGATGCAGGATGCAGAAGCCGCAGCGGTTGGTCTCGAAATCGCTCTCGGGCAGGGCGCTGACGTCAAAGAACAACTCGCCGCTGGCAGAGCCCTTGATGGTGGCGCGAAAGCCGAGCTTGCTGCCGTCCGGTCCCGTGCAGTGTGCCGCATAGCTGACCGAGAATGCATCGACGCGCTGGTCGATGACCAGGTCGGTCAGTACGGGCTCATACGTGCCCCAGTCGCGGTCGCGCACGATATAGGCGATCGCGCGCAGCACCTCGGTGCCGCCATGGCGGATCGTGCGCAGATTGCCGTTGACGAAATCGGCGCTTAGCGCGCCCGCACTCAGCCTGACCGGCGCGGCTTCGACCGCGTGCGTGCCATAGAGCTGGAAAGCGTCGGCGGTCATTTCAGCAAGGCATCGAGGTGGACCGGCTCGTGGCTCGCCGCGCCCGCATAGGCGGCCTCGACCAGCGCGAAGGTCTTGAGATTGTCGGCGCCGGAGGTCGCAGGTTCTTTTCCTGTCGCCAGGCAGTCGACCCAGTGCTGCTGGATCGCGACGACGCTTTCCTGGATGTTGTGCCAGGGACGCGATGCCCAGGAGAGCAGCGGCGGCGAGACGTCGCTCACCACCGTTCCGCTCTTGCCCGTAACAGTAAGCTTGTAGCCCTGCGCCAGGCGGATCGTGCCGTCGCTGCCGTCGATCTCGATCAGCGTCTCCGGAAACGGCTCGACAGCAAGTTTCGTCGCATAGCTGCAATCGACCACGGATGTGGCGCCACTCGCATGATCCATCAGCATGGTCACGACATCCTCGCCGGCAATGGCGGGATTGACGCGCGTGGTCCGCGTCGTGATCGTCGAGGCGTCGCCGAGCAGGAAGCGGCCGATGTCGAGAATGTGGATGCCGAGATCCTCGATGATGAAGCGCTTGCCGGTCGCCAGATAGGGCTGGCCGGAAAACACGTCATAGGCGGAGCGGAACGAGATGCGGCCGAAGAACGGCGTACCGATCTCGCCGCTGTCGAGCACGGCGCGCACCGCCTGGATCGGCGACTGCCAGCGGAAATTCTCGTGCACCATCAGCGGCACGTCGGCGTCCGCGCAAGCCTTCACCATCGCCTTGGCATCGGCAAGCGTCGGCGCGAACGGCTTCTGGCAGATCGCGGGTACGCGTTGCGCGGCCGCCATCTCGACCAGCGCCCGATGGCTGGGCGCGGTGGTGGCAATGTCGACAAAGTCGAGCGTCTCGTTCGCAAACATGGCGGCCGCGTCGCTATAGCGCCTCGCGATGCCGAACTGGTCGCCGACGATCCTGAGCCGTTCCGCATCGCGGTCGCAGATGGCGACGATCGAGGCGCCTTCGATCTCGCGCCAGCCCTGCATCTGGTTGACGGCAAAGAAGCCGCAGCCGATCAGCGCTCCCCGCAACCCCGCCATGCTCAGCCCACCATTGCCATCTGCATCAGTGTAACGCGGCTTTGCAGTCGGCGCTGCGCCTGGTCAACGACGACGGCGACGATTATGACGAGGCCCTTGATCACCATCTGCCAGAACGAGCTCACCCCCATCATCACCAGTCCGTCGGAGAGGATACCGATGACGAAGGCGCCGACGATGGTGCCGCCGATCGTGCCGCGCCCGCCCGACATCGAGGTGCCGCCGAGCACCGCGGCCGCGATGGCGTTGAGCTCGAAGCTCTCGCCCGTCGCCGGATGCGAGGCCATCAGCTCGGACGAGATGATCAGGCCGACGATCGCAGCGCAGAAGCCGGAGAACATGTAGACGAACATCTTGACCATGTTGACCCGCACGCCCGAAATGCGCGCCGCCCGCTCGTTGCCGCCGACAGCAAAGATATGGCGGCCGAGCGGCGTGTATTTCGCGAGATAGGCCGCGCCCAGCGCGACGACGATCAGGATCCAGATCGACACCGGCAGGCCGAGCAGCTTGCCGGCGCCGAGATAGCCGAAGCCGGTGGTGCCGAGTTCCGTCTTGCCGACCAGATTGGGGAAAGTGCGGCCATCGGACGACAAGAGCGCCAGGCCGCGCGAGACATAGAGCACGCCGAGCGTGGCGATAAATGGCGCGACGTTGAGCCTGGTGATCAGCAGCCCGTTGACGGCGCCGATCGCTATGCCGACGGCCAGCGTGATCAGCGCGATCTCGACGACGTTGAAATAGATCGTGTAGCCGATCTGCAGGTCGATGCCGTTCAGCACCAGATAGCCGGCAACCATGCCGCACAAGCCGACGATGGAACCGACCGACAGGTCGATGCCGCCGGTGATGATGACGAAGGTCATGCCCATGGCCAGGAAGGCGTTCAGCGCCACGTGCTTGGCCATTAGGATAAGGTTTGCCGCCGACAGGAAATTGGGCGCGGCGATCGAGAAAAACACCAACACCGCGATCAGCGCGATGAAGGTCCTGAGCTTCATCAATGTAAGAAGCAGCGAACCGCTGGAAGCGGTGGGGGCAGCCGCCTTGGCCGGAATGTCAGTCATGGGCGTTTGTCTCCGTTGGCCCTGCGGGTCCGTGGCCAAGCGCCGATGCGGCGACGATCGCCGCTTCCGTTGCCTCGGCGCGATCGAACATGCCGGTCAGCTTTCCATTGCTCATCACCGCGATGCGGTCGGACAGAGCCATCACCTCGTCGAGATCCGAAGTGGCGAACAGGATGCCGAGCCCGTCGCGCGACAGTTTACGCATAGTGCGGAAAACGTCGGCCTTGGCGCCGACATCTATCCCGCGGCTGGGCTCGTCCATCAGCAGCACCTTCGGACCGGTGAGCAGCGCCTTGCCGATCACCACCTTCTGCTGGTTGCCGCCGGACAGCGACGAGACTTCCTGCGCCGGGTCGGCGACCTTGATCGCTAGCTCCCGCACCATGCCGGCCACCGCCTGTCTTTCCTCGGCGCCGCGGATGTGGAACAGGCGGGCAAAGCGCGACAGGCTGGCCAGCGTCAGATTGCTGGCGACGGACAGGATCGACACCAGCCCTTCGCGCTGGCGGTCTTCGGGGATCAGCGCGAGGCCACGGCGGATGCGCCGCGTCGTGTCGCGTTCCCTTACCTTTTTGCCATCGATGAAGATCGAACCCGTGGCATGGCCGTGGCGGCCCATGATGCAGTCGAACAGTTCGCTGCGCCCGGCGCCCATCAGGCCGTAGATGCCCAAGATCTCGCCGGCGCGGAGCGACAGCGAGACATGGTCGACTGCAAGGCCGCCGGTCGCGCGCGGCAGGCAGATTTCTTCGGCGCGGAAGATCTCCTCACCGGGAGCGTGGCCGTCGGCCTTGGCGAAATCCTTGGCATCGGAGCCGATCATCTGCCGCACGATCCACTGCGTGTCGACGTTCTTCATCTGCTCCTGGCCGGTGATGCGGCCGTCGCGCAACACGGTGATGTAGTTGCCGATGCGGATCAGCTCTTCCAGCCGGTGCGAGATGTAGACGATGGCGACGCCGCGCGCCTTGAGGTCGGCGATGACCTTGAACAGGATCTCGACTTCCGCCGCACTCAGCGCCGAGGTCGGCTCGTCCATGATCAGGATGCGCGCGTCGAGAGAGACCGCCTTGGCGATCTCGACCAGCTGCTGCTGGCCGATGCGCAGATCCTCGACGAGTATGTCCGGGCGGATGCCGGCCTGCAGCCTTTCGAGGAATTCGGCCGCGCGGCGCTCCTGCTCCTTGCGGTCGATCTTGCGGAACCGGTTGGTGATCTCGCGGGTGGCGAAGATGTTTTCGGCGACGGTCAGGTTGCCGAACAGGTTGAGCTCCTGGAACACCATGCCGATGCCGCGGTTCACCGCATCGCCGGATGAGGCGAACGACACGTCTTCACCCTCGAGCAGGATGCGTCCGGCGGTCGGCTGCTCGACGCCGGCGATGATCTTCATCAGCGTCGACTTGCCCGCGCCGTTCTCGCCTACCAGAACGTTGACCGCGCCCCTGCGCACCTCGAAATTGGCGCGCTTGACCGCGACCGTGCCGGAATAGACCTTGGAGACATCCTCCAGCTTCAGGATGACGTCGCGCTCGGCTTCCGCGCTCATGGCTTCGGCCCGATCTCGGCCTCCGCCGGCGTCACCAGCGGCAGGTCTTGGCCGCTGCCCAGCGTATAGGCGCCGAGCACCTTGGCGCTGCGGCCCTCGAGCGCCTCGCGCGGCAGCTTGGACAGCGCCGTCTTGTCGGCATAAATGTTGAATGCCTTGCCAAACTGGGCGAAGTCGATCTGGTTGGTAAAGTCGTTGAACTGGATGAAGTCGAGGCTGTCGCGCAGCGCGGTGCCGCGCACCGCCGGTCCGATCTGCAGCCGCGCATCGGCCTTGCCGTCGCCGTCGACATCGACATCGATGGTCGCCGCGCGCGACTGGGTGTTGGCGGCGACGATCTTGCCCTCCAGCCGCACCGCGAAGGTCCAGGGCGAATTCGCCTGCTTGTTCGGATTGCCGTATTTGGCGCCGGCGGCAGCCGGATCGGTGGTGGCCAAGGCGTGCACTTCCGGGAACGGTCCGCCCTTCTGCTGCAGATAGGGGATTACCTTCGGCGCCCAGATGTCCTCGATCATCTTGTCGGGATTGAAGGCCGGCGCGTTGCCGCCGCCCTGCATCGACGGTGTCGGCAGGATCTTGCAGGCGGTGAGCCCGAGGCCGGCCATTCCGGCAAGAATTGGCACGGCGTAGCTCAACCAGGTCAGTTTGTTCGGCATGGCGGTCAGGAAGCACCCACGGAAATTGGGCAAGGGACGAACCGGAGGTCCGTCCCTTGCGATTGATGTGATGCCGGCTCAGTTGGTGAGCGCGAAAGTCTCCAGCTGCTTGGCATTGTCGCCATTGACCAGCACGCAGTCCATCAGCTGCTTTTCCTGGGCGGGAGACTTCTTGTTCTTGATGAAGTCGTCGGCTTGCACGACAGCCATCTGCGCCTGCGCGAAGGCCGGCTGCAGCACGGTCGCCTTGATGCCGCCGGAGGTGATGGAGTCGCGCACGTCGTTCGAGCCGTCGAAGCCGACGACAATGACATCCTTGGCGCCGGCGGCGGCGAGTGCTGCATAGGCACCCATCGCCATCGTGTCGTTGCCGGAGATCACGCCCTTGATGTCCGGGTTGGCCTGCAGGATCGATTCCATCTTGGAATAGGCTTCCGTTTGGCTCCAGTTGGCCGACTGCTGCGCCACCATCTTGAGGTCCGGATAGTCGTTGATGACGTCGTGATAGCCCTTCGAGCGGATGCCGGCATTGGTGTCGGATTCCTTGCCGACCAGCTCGACGAAATTGCCCTTCTCGCCCATCAGCTTGACGAACTCCTGCGCGCCGAGCTGGGCGCCCTGGTAGTTGTTGGAGACGATCTGCGCCACGGCGACGCCGGTGGCGTTGATCTCGCGATCGATCAGGAAGGAGGGGATGCCAGCGTCCTTGGCTTTCTGCACGGCAGCGACCGTGGCGTCAGCGCCGGCATTGTCGAGGATGATCGCCTTGGCGCCGCGGCCGATCGCCGTGTCGATCAGCTCGGACTGCTTGTTGGCGTCGTCGTCATGGGCCAGCACCAGCGCCTCGTAGCCGAGTTCCTTGGCCTTGGCTTGGGCGCCGACGGCTTCCGCCTTGAAGAACGGATTGTCGTGCGAGGGAGTGATGATGGCGATCAGGTCCGCCGCATAGGCAGGCATCGCCGTTCCGAGCGCCAGCACGCCGGCGAAAGCTGCAAGGGTCATTCTGCGAGTGAGTTTCATGAAGTCCTCCCGTTGAAAAAATATTTGCCCTGGCAAATCGGGCCTCTGTCTGCGTCTGAATTGGTCAGGCGGCGGATCGCGTCGGAATCAAGCCGCGTGCGGGCTCCTCCCGAGCAGATCGTCACTCCCCCGTCCTCCACTCGTTCAGGCTTCGACTCCCGCGAAACCTGATTATCCGAGCTCGAGAACAGCTTAGCCAACTGGTATAATGAGTCAACCACTATTTCAGGTGATATGTATCTGATGTGCGATTCACGCCTTTCCTTCTCCCCTGTGGGAGAAGGTGTATCGGCGCCCAGCGCCGAGACGGTTGAGGGGTGCGCGAAGGATCGCCGTCGCCGGCAGCTGGAGCATCTCCACAAGGGGAGAAGGAGGAGCGCCTCAGGTAATGCGCTGGATGCTCGCAGCGATTTCTTCCGGTTCGAAGACACGCTTCCAGTCGTCGCGTATCAGCACCGGCTTGCCGAATTCAATCGCCTTGTTGCAGGCGTCGGAGAACACGCCCTTGGTCTCGCCGAAGATGACGGCGCCGAGCACGTTCATGTGGCCGAGCAGGAAGTCGAGTGCGGCCTGCCGTTCGACGCCGCGCGCCACGACTTCGTCCATCGCCTCTTTCATGACGACCAGCAACGAGGCGCACACCGTCTCTGAAAGGCCGGGCTCCAGCAGCGCCATCTGCTCGACGGTGACGCGATGCGAGCGCATCACCGGTGCCCAGATGATCCGGGCGATCGCCTCGCCCTTGGCGTAGTCCGCCTCCGGCCCCTGCATCAGGGCGCTGACGAAATGTTGCTTGGCCTTGACGCCGCCGAAGAAGTCCTTCTTGGCCGCCATGTCGGTCTCGTCGTTGAAGATCGGCGGATGGCAGGGATGGGTGACGAAATAGGTGAGGTCGGGACGGTCCGGCAGATGGCCGGCGAAGGGAGCGGCGGCATCGAGAACCACCACCATCGTGCCCGCCGCCAGCTTGCTCTCGATGCTCGCCGCCACCTTGCCAATATGAGTGTCCGGAACGGCCAGGATCACCACGTCGGCACCTTTGAGCGCCTCGTCGGCGCTGACCGCATCGAATCCCAGTCCGGTCTTCAGCCGCTCGCGGCCCGCCTCGCTGACCTCGACATGGCGGATCGTGTAGTCCGATCTGCGAAAATTGGTCGACAGGCGGTAGCCCATTTTGCCGCCGGCTCCGAACAGCGCAATCGTTGTCATCTATGCTTGCTCCCGTTTTCCAACGATGGCCGCGCCGATCGTCCGTTATCAACTGGTATAATCACTCTACCACAACATAGTGGTTTGACCAGAGCCTTCCTTGCCGTTTCACGCAGGCCTGTCGCCAGTCTGTATTGCGGGATTGGCGTCTCATATGGACGGTATCCGCGCCCAGCTGAAGACAATCGGGCTCGAGCCCTACGACTGCCTCGGGCTTCAAAGCTCGGTCCTCGCTAGTTGGTTCCACTCAATCCAGGCGGGGCCATATCCTTAGGTAAGATTTGCCTATAAGCCTTCGGATTTGATGCAGCCCTAGCGTCAACCCGCACAAGGATGCCCTGGTAGGGTTGCGACATAAATGTTCGACTTTCAATCGACGAGAAATTCAGGGAAGCATCGCAGATGCGCAAGGCGATATTGCGCCTTCGATCAATCCGACGAACGCTATTGCCACTACTTTGGTTTCGATGACTGGCACGAGGCGTTAAACGAGGCCGGAAGGCCTGTATGGGCGCCGGTATGCAGTTAAGTCGGACTCGTGGGAGTTCCGGGCGATGTCATCTGAAGAGGAAGTCAACGCTTTCTGGTGGTGCCAACCGCCCCCTATTGAATGCGGGGCTGCTGCAAGGCGGCGGGCTGCCTCTCGCCCCAGAAGCCGGCGGGCGGTTCTAGGTCGAGTTTTCCATATCGCATCTAGCGGTCGCATCAAACCGGCCCTTGAGAGGCGGCGCTGCACATCAGCCAACGCGCTGCTACTCCATCGCAGGTCGACCATCCTACCGGCCCGTGACTCCAATCTTGCCAAGCCATAGTTTGACAAATTTGCGAAAGCACTAGGATTGCTAGTTCGATCCGCCAGCTCGGAATTCATTACCGCGATCGAGCTTCATGTGGACTGAGCTAATAATAAAAACTTATAACGTGCTTCGCGGCGCAACTCGCACGCCCTGTCTTGAAGACCTCCGCTATGTTACGGAATTGATATTCGAGAGGATTGCTCAAAGCTCTACTGCCTCTCGAAAATACGCAGCGCCACAGGTGACGCGTTCATCGATCTCGGAAAAGTTTTTCCCCTTTCATCGAGGGCGATGACGCACGCCTGGAAGCGTGAGCTAGGCATGGTCAAGGGAGGAATAACATGCGCGAACTTAACAAAGACGTTGGCATCAGGGTTCTCAATACGTCGAGTGGAATCCGTTGCTTGATGGCAACTGCGGCAGCAGCTCTGCTATGGGCGGGGCCCGCCAATGCCAAGGAACTTACCTTCGGCTATGTTCCGGCCAGCTTGGAGTATCCGTACAACGTGTCCACGGCCGACGGCTTCAAAGAGGCTGCGGCAGCAGCCGGCGTAAAAGCGGTCGTTCTCGATCCGCGCGGCAGTGTCGAAAAGCAGGGAAACGCTCTGGACGACCTGATCACCCAGAAGGTCGACGCCGTCGGCTTCCTCCCACTTGATTCCGTGGTGTCCGAATCCTTCGTCGACAAGCTCAACGCTGCGAAAATTCCGGTTGTCGCCATTGCTCTTCAGGTCGGCGACTCGGCGAAGCGGAAGGTCAACGATCCTTATCCGGGGTTGTCGGCGCTGGTCGCGACAGACAACTACAAGGCCGGCTATGTTTCCGGGGAAATGGCTGCCGACATCCTGCCCAAGGACCACACGGCCAAGATCGGCATCGTGATGGGCGACCCGGCCTATACCATCGTCAAGCTCGATACGGAGGGCTTCCGCGCCGCGTTGGACAAGGCCGGCGCGAAATACGAGATCGTCGCCGAACAGCCGACCAACTGGACGCCGGACCAGGGCGAGTCTGTATGCCAGAACTTCCTGACGGCACATCCCGATTTGGACCTGATCTTCAGCCATGCCGACGACATGGCCATCGGCTGCGCTCGCGCCATCAGTGCTGCGA
>NZ_RZOF01000003.1:0-56148 GCF_003998955.1 Mesorhizobium sp. M4B.F.Ca.ET.017.02.2.1
CTTCAGGCTCTGCTCGCCGCCCTTTGCGACGCGATTGAGCATCTGCAGCAGATCTTCCCTTTCGTGCGGGTCGAGGCGCTCGCGCAGGAACGGCGCCAGCTTGTCGATGACGATCGTGGTGTCATCAATCTGCGCCGCTGCCCACTTGGCGTAGACGACGGCCTCGTCGGTCTTCTTCTGGCCATCCGAAATCCCCGAAATCACTTCGCGGATGACGGCTTCGCGCTGCGGCAGGATGGGGCCCTGTTCCGACACGATGGCGGTGATCAGCGTCGCCGCCGCCACCACCGGATTGTCGATCGCCGTCAGCGGCGACAGCGCAGCCTGCTTGCGCAGCTTCTTGCGGCGGATGTTGCCCTGAACGCGGCCGACGACGTCGGCGACCTCGCGCGCGGCCTCGTTCATGGCCTTCATCCGGTACCACCAGAACGCGGCCGCTCCCAACACGCCAAGGATAGCAAGCAGGAAAGGCATGTCGAAATCCCCCCGGAAAACTCCGGCGACAATAAGAGAACTGCGCCGTTGCTTCAACACGCAAGAATTGCGACCGGTGCAGAGGGAGAGGTGTTCCCTGCAAGCATCCGCACACCGATCGAATGTCCTGCCTTTCGGTCGCTCACCCGCAAGGCAAACGACGCAGCCGCGCCGATGACACTGCAGTTTGGCTGGCATCGCGCGTCTGCAAGAAATTTCACATCGTGATATTTCGTGCAACATCATTGACACGCAACAAACCCCGCCGTATTCAGCATTGCCAGAGATTTCATGTGCTGAAATTTCTTGCAAAGCCGATACGACGAGGCTGTCATCGTCGGGGAACCCGGAGGAGAGAATGAACAGGATTGGGCTGGCGGGCGCATTGAGCGCCGCCATGATGACGCTGACCTTGGCGATGCCAGGCGCCGCGTCGGCAGAGAGCAAGTTTCAGTGCAAGCCGGACGAGACCTATGTGATGAACGTCATGGTCTCCGCGCATCCCTATTGGGTGCCGGTCTATCAGGGCTTCAAGCAGGCCGCCCAGGCGATGGGCTGCAAGACCGTGTTTTCGGGCACGCCTGACTACGACATTGCCAAGCAGATCGCCTCTTTCGAACAGGATCTGATCAAGAAGCCGGCCGGCGTGCTGTTGCACCCGATGCAGGCCGACCCGTTCATCGAGCCGATCAACCGCGCCATCGAGAACGGCACCACCGTCGTCACCTTCGCCGCCGACTCGCCGAAATCCAAGCGCGTGTCCTACATCACCTCGGACAATCTGGCGGAAGCCAAATTCGCCGCCGAGGAGATCGTCAAGCAGGTCGGCGACGACGCCGAATATGGCGTGCTGGAGAATCCGGGGCAGAGCAACCACGACCTGCGCGTCACCGCCTTCATCGACTATCTCGCCAAGAACTATCCGAAGATGAAGCTGGTCGGCCGCCAGGCCTCCAACCAGGACGCCAATGTCGCCAACAAGGCGGTGGCCTCGATGCTGCAGGCCAATCCGAACCTGAAGGCGCTGTGGATTCCCGAAGCCGGCTCGGCCGAGGGCGCGGTCGCCGCCGTCCTCGAGGCCAAGGCCAAGGTGCTGATCATGCATGCCGACATCACCCCGGCGACGCTGGAGCAGATCAAGGCCGGCAACATCCACATGGCGCTGAGCCCCAACCAGGGCATGCAGGGCTATCTCGGCTTCGTCGCCACCTTCATGGCGGCGCATCCGGAACTGATCGACCCGTTCAACGACTACAAGACGTCGGGCTACAACCCGATGAGCATCCCCTTCGCCGATAACGGCTTCGCCGTCATCACCAAGGAGAACGCCGACTCGTTCGACCTGAACAAATACATGCAAGGCCGCGATCCAAGCTGATCCGTCCCGCGGGCAGCCGCGCCGTCCGGCGCGGTTGCCTCAACCATTCCTGAGCAGGCGAGAACCTCAGTGGAAACCCCGGTCCTCCTCAAAATATCCGGCCTCAGCAAATCGTTCGGCCCTGTCCGTGCCTTGCGCGATGTCGGATTCGAGCTGCGCGCCGGTGAAATCCACGCCATTGCCGGCGAGAACGGCGCCGGCAAGTCGACGCTGATGAAGGTGATCGACGGCATCTTGGCGCCGGACAGCGGCGACATCCAGGTCGATGGCCGCTCTGTCTCCATCCCTTCGCCGCTGGCGGCGCAGAAGCTTGGCATCGGCTTTGTGCACCAGGAGATCGCGCTGTGCCCCGATATTTCGGTGGCCGAGAACATCTTCATGTCGCTCACCAACGCCAGCAAGGCGCTGCTGATGAACTACCGCGATCTCGAGAAGCGCGCGACGGCGATCCTGGCGCGGCTTGGCAACATCGATCCGGCCGCGACGGTACGCAACCTGTCCATTTCCCAGCAGCAACTGGTCGAGATCGCCAAGGCGCTGACGCTCGATTGCCGCATCCTCATCTTCGACGAACCGACGGCGGCGCTGACCGAGCGCGAGGCGCAAAAGCTGTTCGAGATCATTCACCAGCTTGCCGGCGAAGGCATCGGCATCATCTACATCTCGCACCGCATGGCCGAGATCTTCGACAATTGCGACCGCGTCACGGTGCTGCGCGACGGCCGCTACATCACCACGCTCGACATTGCAGGGACGACTCCCGAACAAGTAGTCGCCTCCATGGTCGGCCGCGTCATCGACAGCCTCTACCCCGAGAAGCTGCGCGACGACGAAAGGTCCGAAGACATACTGCTCGAGATCGCCGGTCTCTGCGAGGCGACTGCCTTCCGCGACATCAGCTTTCAATTGCGCAAGGGCGAGATCCTGGGCATTGGCGGCCTGATCGGCGCCGGCCGCAGCGAGATCGTAAAGGGCATCTGCCGGCTCGAAGGCGAGGTGACCGGCGATGTCATCCTGCGCGGCAAGCGCCTGTCGCTGACCCATTACGGCGACAGCATCGCTGCGGGCATCGTCTACCTGTCAGAGGATCGCAAGGGTGACGGGCTGTTCCTCGACATGTCGATCGCCGCCAACATCTCCGCGCTCGCGGTCGACAGGATCGCCACGCGCTCCGGCCTCATCAACGAGCGGCGCGAGAAGCAGCGAGCGGAAACGATCGGCAAGCAGCTATCGCTGAAATGCGGCCATGTCGGTCAGCCGGTTTCGACGCTGTCGGGCGGCAACCAGCAGAAGGTGGCGATCGCCAAGATGCTGTCGGTCGACCCGAAGGTGATCTTCCTCGACGAACCGACGCGCGGCGTCGATGTCGGCGCCAAGGCCGAAATTCATCGCATCCTGCGCAGGCTGGCGCGCGATGGCGTCGGCATCGTGGTCATCTCCTCCGAGCTGCCGGAACTGATCGGTATCTGCGACCGGGTGCTGATCGTGCGCGAGGGACGCATCACCGGCGAAGTCGCGGGCGCTGAGATGACGGAAGAAAACATCATGGTCCTGGCATCGCTTGCCGATGAAGGCCGGCAACGGAGCGCGGCATGAGCATTGTGGGGGACAGTATGGATAGCACGACGCAAGCTGCCCGGATGGGGCTCGGCGCAAGGTTCGGCGGCCTGATCAGGATGCGTGAGACCGGCCTGATCCTCATCATCGCCGTGCTGTTTGGCGTCATGTCGTTCGCATCGCCCTATTTCCTGACCTGGGACAATATGCGGGCGATGGCGATGGCCTTCGCCGTGGAAGGCATCGTCGTGGTCGGCATGACGATCCTGCTGATTTCCGGCGGCATCGACCTGTCGGTCGGTTCGGTCACCGCGCTCGCCATGGTGGTCGCCGGCCTGCTTTTCCTCAACGGGATGGACCCTTGGCTGGCGTCGCTGGTCGCGATAGCGGCGTGCGCTGCCATCGGCGCCTTCATGGGATTCTTCGTCACCAGAGTGGGGCTGCACCATTTCATCGTCTCGCTGGCGGTGATGGTGATTGCACGCGGGCTCTGCCTGCTCGGCACCGGCGGCCGCCCGCTCGGGCTCTACACTCTGCCGCCTGAGTTCAAGTTCATCGGCCAGGGCGCGGTCGGCGGCATTCCGGTCGTCATCATCATCTTCATCGTCTTCGTCATCCTGTCCGACTTCATGCTGCGCCGCACGACGATGTTCCGCAAAGTCTTCTACACCGGCAGCAACGAGAAGGCGGCGGCCTACTCCGGCATCCGCACCGGGAAAGTCGTGTTCCTGACCACGACGCTGTGCTCGACATTGTGCGGCTTTGCCGGCGTCATCTATATGGCCCGCTTCGGCTCGGCCCAGCCGACATTCGGCGCCGGCATGGAGCTGAACGTCATCGCCGCAGCGGTGATCGGCGGCGCGAGCCTGACCGGCGGCATCGGCACCATTCTCGGCGCCATCCTCGGCACCGTCCTTTTGTCCGTCGTTTCAAGCTCGCTCGCCCTGCTCGACGTGTCCGTCTATTGGCAGGACATCATCCGCGGGTCCATTCTGCTGACGGCGGTCACCGCCGATTATTACTTCAACAAGCGGCGGGGCTGAGATGGCGGACAGCAGGGAAGATTTCGAGACGATCCGGCAGATCCACACTGTGCTGGTGCTGCATTTCGTCGACGGCATGAAGCAGAACGACATCGCCGCGGCGCTCAACCTGTCGGCGTCCAAGGTCAATCGGCTGATCGCCCAGGGGCGCAAGCTCGGCATGCTGAGGATCGCCGTCGAGAGCCCGTTCCAGGCCCTGGTCAATATCGAAAAGCAGCTGATCGAAATTGCCCGCCTGGCAGGAGCGATCGTGACACCGACCGTGGCCGGCAGTCCCGAAAGCACGCTGCAGCAGGTGGGGCGCGCGGCGGCCAACCAGTTGCTCGAGACCTTGCGCGACGGCGACGTCATCGCCATTACCGGCGGCAAGGCGATCAGCGCCCTCGCCGAGAACCTGCAGCCGGAGCGGGTCTTCGACGTCACCGTCGTGCCGCTGACCGGCGGCGTCCAGGGCAAGCACTATACCGACGTCAACCATCTGGCGACACGCCTCGCCGAGCGGCTCGGCGGTTCCAGCATGCTCCTGCATGCGCCGCTGTTCGCCGAGAGCCGGGAGCAGCGCGACCTGCTTCTGGAGATGGCGTCGGTGCGCGAGATCTTCGACCTGGCGCGCAAGGCCGCGATCGCACTGGTCGGCATCGGCTCGATCCAGACGCCTGGGTCGAGCTACTACGACCTTCGCCCAGGCCTCGACCCCGACCGCGAAAAGCTGGTCGCCAGCGGCGCGGTCGGCGAGTTCCTTGCGCATCTGATCCGCGATGACGGCACGCTGGCGGATTATCCGCCCAACGACCGCCTGGTGGCGCTGGCGCCTTCGGAACTCGGTCGCTGCCGGACGGTGATGGGCGTCGCCAGCGGCGCCGAAAAGGTCGGGCCGATCCGCGCCGCGTTGCGCGGCAATTATCTCAAGTCTCTGGTCGTCGACGAAGAAACCGCCAACGCAGTCCTGAACAATGCGGGGAGCCTACGCAATGTCGCCTGAAATGTTGACGCGCACCATTGGCGCGTCGGGAATCTCCGCCTCCGCGATCGGCCTCGGCACCTGGGCCATCGGCGGCTGGATGTGGGGCGGCACCGACGAGGCGCAGTCCATCGACACCATCCGCGCCTCGATCGACGAAGGCGTTTCGCTGATCGACACCGCGCCGGCCTACGGCCAGGGCCTGTCGGAGGAAATCGTCGGCAAGGCGATCAAGGGACGCCGCGGCGAGGTCGTGCTGGCCACCAAGCTCGGACTGATCTGGCACGCAAAAAAGGGCAATCACTTCTTCGACTATGACGGCGCGCCGGTGCATCGCTATCTCGGCGCCGACTCCGTGGTCTACGAAGTGGAGCAGAGCCTGCGCCGTCTCGGCACCGACCACATCGACCACTATATTACCCACTGGCAGGATTCGACGACGCCGGTCGCCGAGACCATGGAAGCGCTCGATCGCCTCAAGACCCAGGGCAAGATCCGCTCCATCGGCGCCAGCAATGTCGGGGTTGCGGATGTCGAAGCCTATCTCGCCGCCGGCCAACTCGACGCGGTCCAGCAGCAATACAGCATGGTGGTGCGCGACATGGAGCGCGACCTGTTGCCTTTCTGCGCGGACAACAATGTGTCCGTGCTCAGCTACTCCTCGCTGGCGCTCGGCCTGTTGTCGGGCAGGATCGGTCCGGACCGCGTCTTTACCGGCGATGACCAGCGCAAGGACAATCCGTGGTTCTCGCAGGCCAACCGCCGCAAGGTCGCGACGCTGATGGAAGAGATACGGCCGATTGCCGAGGCACACGGCGCGAGCGAGGCGCAGATCGTCATCGCCTGGACGCTGCAGCAGCCGGGCATCACCTTCTCGCTTTGCGGCGCCCGCAGCCCGCAGCAGGCCAGGGAGAACGCGCAGGCCGGCCGCATCAGATTGTCCGGACAGGAGATCAGCCAGATCAGCGAGGCCGCCAGCCGCCATCTGACAAATCTCGACGCCTGATCGCCACCTGTGAATCCGAAACAAATCGAGCTGCCGTCCGCCGGACGGCCGAACGGCGAAGCCATGCCTGACCAGAGAAGCCTCATCCTCGACAAGATCCGCCACAATGGCGCGTTCGATGTCGTCGTCGTGGGCGGCGGCATCAACGGCATCGGCGTTTTCCGCGAACTGGCGCTGCAGGGCCTCAAGGTGCTGCTGGTCGAGCGCAGCGATTTCTGCTCGGGCTGCAGCGCGGCCCCTTCGCGCATGATCCACGGCGGTCTGCGCTATCTCGAGAATGGCGAGTTCGGCCTGGTGCAGGAATCGTTGCGCGAGCGCGATGCGCTGCTGGCCAATGCGCCGCACATGGTGCGGCCATTGCCGACGACGATTCCGATCCGCACCGTCTTCTCCGGTCTGATGAACGGCGCGGCCGGTTTTCTCGGGCTTTCCGAGGCGCCTTCCAGCCGCGGCGCGCTGGCGATCAAGGCGGGGCTCGCGCTCTACGACTGGACGACGCGCAAGCGCCGGGTGCTGCCGCGCCACAAGTTCCGCGGCGCCAGGACGACATTCGCGCAATGGCCGGCGCTCGACCCGAAACTGCGCTTTTCCGCCACCTACTACGACGCCTGGATCAGCTATCCGGAACGGCTTGGCATCGAACTGCTGCTCGATGCCGGACGCCTCGCGCCCGACAGCCTCGCGCTCAACCGCGCCCAGATCACGCGCGCCGGTTCGGCCTTCGAACTTACCGACATGACTACCGACGAGCGCTTCCCTGTCAGCGCCAAGGCAATCGTCAACGCGACGGGCGCATGGCTCGATTCGGCGATCGCCCGGCTCGACGCATCCGGAAAGCCCGCGGCACCGCTCGTCGAGGGCACCAAGGGCTCGCACCTCATCCTCGACAACGAGCCGCTTTACCAGGCCCTTGGCGGCCACATGATTTTCTTCGAGAACGCCGACGGCCGGATCTGCATCATGTTTCCCTATCTCGGCAAGGTGCTGGTCGGCTCGACCGATATTCGCGTCAGCGAGGCCAGCCGCGTGCGCTGCGAACCGGCGGAAGCCGATTACATACTGGCGGCGGCGCGGCTGGTCTTTCCGGCTATTCCGGTTCACGCCTCCGACGTCGTATTCACCTATAGCGGCATCCGGCCGCTGCCGAAGAGCGACCATGCCTTCACCGGCAGGATTTCGCGCGGCCATTCCGTGCATCGCATTGCCGGCGACATCCCGCAGTTCTGCATGATCGGCGGCAAATGGACAACCTTCCGCGCCTTCGCCGAACAGGCGGCCGATGCAGTGCTGGCCGAGCTTGGCCGCGAACGCCTTTGCGGCACGCTGACCATGCCGATCGGCGGCGGCCTCGGCTTTCCCGGGGATCCGGCGGCGCTGGCGGCCGATCTGGCTGGCGAGTTCACGCTCAGCGGCGACCGCGCCGCCTATCTTGTCGACCGCTACGGCAGCGGTGCGCGCGACATCGCCCTGTTTTGCGTCGGGCGTCCCGACGATATCAGGCTGGACGGCAGGACCGAAACGACGGCAGCCGAAATCGTCTACCTGACCCGGCATGAGTTCGTGACCTGCCTGTCCGATCTTGTCCTGCGCCGCACATCGCTTGCCATTCGCGGCGACATCTCGATGGCGGCCATCGAACGCATCGCCGAGGCAGTGGCCGCCGAGCGCGGCTGGAGCGATCGACAGCGCGACGGCGAGGTGCAAAGCCTGGTTGCCGAACTCGACACCTATCACGGCGTCTCGCAGGAGATGCTCGACCAACGCACGATTTCAGGAGCAGAAGATGAAGGTCAGCGCCAAGGCCCGCATGAACCGGATGTTCACCAACGGCAATTGCCTCGACGTGGCGCTCGATCACGGCGTCTGCAATGAGCCGGGTTTTCTCGTCGGCCTGGAGGACATGCCGCGCGTCATCGACACGCTGGTCGCGGCAGGACCGGACGCGCTGCAGCTCGCCTACGGGCAGGCCGATCTGCTGCAATCGCGGCCGGACAAGAACAAGCCGGCGCTGGTCATGCGCATCGATATGGGCAATCCCTACAATGTCCAGCGCCACCGCGTGATGTGGTCGATGCTGCAGAACCATGACGAGCCGATCATCGGCGCGCTGGAGATGGATGCGGCCTGCGTCGTCGTCAACCTGTTCATGCTGCCTGACGAGCCGGAGCTGTTTCGCCAATGCGTCGAAAACATCAGCAAGGTCCGCGCCGCCTGCCACAGATACGGCATGCCCTTGATGATCGAGCCGCTGGTGATGCTGCCCAACGATGTGCGCGGCGGCTATCAGGTCGACGGCGACGCCGAGAAGATCGTCACCCTGGTGCGGCTCGCCGCCGAAATGGGCGCCGACATCATCAAGGCCGATCCGACCGACCGGCCTGAGGATTTCCACCGCGTCGTCGAGGCCGCGCGCGTGCCGGTGCTGGTGCGCGGCGGCGGCAAGGACGACCTCAGGACGGTGCTGGCAAAATCGTCGGCCCTGCTCAGACAAGGCGCCAAGGGGCTGGTCTATGGCCGCAACATCTATCAGCATGCCAACCCGAAGGCGGTGGTCAACGCGCTGATGGCGATGATCCACAAGGACGCCGGCGGCGAAGAGGCCTGGGATATCTACAACAATGGCTGATCAGGCCGCATATCTGCTCGGTCTCGACGCCGGCAACACCATCATCAAGGCAGTGCTGTTCGACCTCGCCGGGCGGCAGGTCGCCATGCACACCGTCGCCGGGGGCTCGCACACGCCGCAGCCCGGCTATGTCGAACGCGACCTCGGCGATATGTGGGCCGTTGCTCGCGACGCCATCCGCCGCTGCATTGCGCAGGCTGGTATCGACGCGCGCCAGATCGCCGCTGTCGGCTGCGCCGGCCATGGCAACGGCCTCTATCTGATCGACCGCGCCGGCGCCCCGCTGATCGGCATCCAGTCGCTCGACACCCGCGCCGCCGGCATGGCGAAGGAGCTGGCTTCGCGCAATGCCGGCGCCCTGCACGCGATCTGCCTGCAAAAGCCCTGGCCGGCGCAGACGCCAACCTTGCTGGCCTGGGTCAAGCAGCATGACCCCGACCTTTATGCCGCGACCGGCACGGCGATGCTGTGCAAGGATTTCATCGCCTTTTGCCTCACCGGAGAGCAGGTGAGCGATGTCTCCGACATGTCCGGCTGCGGCCTCGTCCGCATGCCCGAAGGCGTCTATGATGCCGAGCTTCTGGCGCTCTACGGCATCGAGGACGCGCAGGAAAAACTGCCGCGGCTACTCGACAGTGCCGACATTGCCGGCGCGGTCACCGCCAGCGCGGCCGAAGAGACCGGGCTGGCAGAAGGCACGCCGGTCATCGCCGGCTATTTCGATGTCGTCGCCAGCGCCATGGGGGCCGGCGTCGTGCGCCCCGGCGAAGCCTCGATCATTGCCGGCACGTGGTCGGTCAACCAGGTTTTCTCCACCGCGCCGGTTGTCGATCCCGATGTTTTCATGGTGGCGCGGTTCGGCCCCGGACGCTTCGTCAACATCGAATCCAGCGCGACATCGGCCGCCAATCTTGAATGGTACGTGCGTGAATTCGTCGAGCGCGGCAGCCACCTCGGCGACCCGTTCGGCCATTGCAACGCGGCTGTCGGCGAAGTAACGCCGGCCTGGGACGACCCGATTTTCCACCCGTTCCTCTACGGCTCGGGCCAGAGCGCCGAGTTCCGCGCCGGCTTCTACGGGCTGGCCGGCTGGCACAGCGAAGGCCATCTGCTGCGCGCGCTGTTCGAAGGCGTGATGTTCGAGCACCGGCGCCACATCGATGTGTTGAAAGACGCCGGCGTCGGCTTCGACAAGGCGGTGCTGTCCGGCGGCGGCTCACGCAGCGAGCACTGGCCGCAAATCTTCGCCGACGGGCTCGGCGTGCCGATCACCGTTCCTGAAGCCCGCGAGACCGGCGCGCTTGGCGCGGCGATTGGCGCCGGCGTGGCGGTCGGACTGTTCGCCGACTATGAGTCCGGCGTCGACGCCATGACCCGTCCGCGCGCCGCCTACCGTCCGGATCCGGCCATGCAGCGTCACTATGCCAGGCGTTATCGCGCCTATTGCGGCCTCGCCGATACGCTGCGATCGTTCTGGACCGAACAGGCCGCAGGACCAGGCAGAGCAGCAGAATGACCCCAAGGCTGGACGGCGACTACGACTACATCATCGTCGGCGCGGGTACCGCCGGCTGCGTGCTGGCCAACCGCCTGAGCGAAGATCCGGCGACGCGCGTGCTGCTGCTCGAGGCCGGCGGCAGCGACAATTACCACTGGGTGCACATTCCTGTCGGCTATCTCTATTGCATCGGCAATCCGCGCACCGACTGGATGATGAAGACGGCGCCGGAAGCCGGCCTGAACGGCCGCTCGCTGGTCTATCCCAGGGGCAAGGTGCTGGGCGGCTGCACCTCGGTCAATGGCATGATCTACATGCGTGGCCAGGCTGCGGACTATGATGGCTGGCGGCAGATGGGCAATGTCGGCTGGGGCTGGGACGACGTACTGCCCTATTTCCTCAAATCCGAGGACCATCATGGCGGCGAGACCAGGCTGCATGGTTCCGGCGGCGAATGGAAAGTGGCGCGGCAGCGCCTGTCCTGGCCGATCCTGAACACGGTGCAGGAAGCGGCGAAGGAATTCGGCATCATGCCGCGCGAGGATTTCAACGACGGCGACAATGAGGGTTCCGGCTTCTTCGAGGTGAACCAGAGCAAGGGCGTGCGCTGGAACACCGCCAAGGCATTCCTGCGCCCGGCGCTGCGGCGGCCCAACCTGCGGCTGGTCGCCAAGGCGCATGTCGAGAAGGTGCTGTTCGAGGGCAAGCGGGCTGCCGGGGTCAGCTACCTCGCCGGCGGCGAGGCACGCCAGGCCAGCGCCGGCCGAGAGGTGTTGCTGACGGCCGGGGCGATCAACACGCCGAAACTGCTGGAGCTTTCCGGTGTCGGCCAGCCGGATCGCCTCGCCTCGCTCGGCATCGATTTGGTTCACGCCAGCCCCGATGTCGGTGAGAACCTGCAGGATCACCTGCAGATCCGCACCGTCTACAAAGTGTCGTCGGCGTTGACGCTCAACACCCTTGCCAACAGCCTGACCGGCAAGGCGCGGATCGCGCTGCAATATGCGTTTGCCCGGTCGGGGCCGATGTCGATGGCGCCAAGCCAGTTCGGCATGTTCAGCAAATCCGATCCGTCGATGGAGACGCCGGACCTGGAATACCACGTCCAGCCCTTGTCGACGGACCGGCTGGGCGACCCGCTGCACCCGTTCCCCGCGATCACCATGTCGGTCTGCAATTTGCGGCCCGACAGCATCGGCTCCGTACATGCCACGACACCTGAATTGGCCGTGCAGCCGGAAATCCGGCTGAACTACCTCTCGACGGTGCGCGACCGCGAGATCGCGCTGCGCTCGGTGCGCCAGGCGCGCAAGATCATGACCGCAAAGGCGCTTGCCGACTTCCATCCGGAGGAAATCCTGCCCGGTCTCGCCCACCAGTCCGACGACGACCTGCTGCACGAGATCGGCTCGATCGCAACGACGATCTTTCATCCGGTCGGCACCTGCCGAATGGGCGTCGACGATCGCGCCGTCGTCGGCCCCGACCTGTGCGTGACCGGTGTCGAGGGTCTGCGCGTCATCGACGCCTCGATCATGCCGCGCATCGTCTCCGGCAACACCGCCTCGCCCGTGGTGATGATCGCCGAGAAGGCGGCGGACATGATCCGCCGACCTGCATGAACCAGCGGCGACCGGCTATGAGCCCGGTATGTCGTAGATCGCCCTGACCTCGATGGTGCCGAGTTCGGCCAGCGGAATGTCGCCGGCGATCTCCAGCGCCTCGTCGAGGGTCTCGGCCTCGATCATGACGAAGCCGAGCAACTGCTCCTTGGTCTCGGCGAACGGGCCGTCGGTGACCAGTCTTTTCCCGTTGCGCCGCCGCACGCTCTTCGACGTCTTCACCGATTGCAGCGCCTGCGCGATGATCAGCTTGCCTTGTTGATCCAACGATCTGTCATAGGCCAGCGAATCGGCGTCTAGCTTGGCCGATCCTTCTGGGGTCAACGCATACAGGCTCTGTTCTTCGCCATAGACCAGGCAGACATATCTCATTCCGATCTCCCGTGTTGTGATGGACCATAGGATGCGGTGATGATGGTGTCAGCCGCGCCTCCGAACGCCGCCGCATGATCGAGAAGGCATGCCGCGATGCCGATGATGGCGACCGCCGCCAGCAGCCGGCCGAAGCCGGAGGGCGGCGGATCGAGCCAATAGTCTTCCTGTCGCCCGGCCTTGTGCCCAGGGCATTTCCACAGCGCGAAAAACAGATTGTCCATGTGAGCCTCCATCCGGCCGCGAAATCCGTGGCCGCCCGCAGGACGGTCGAGCCTGATGGAAGTCGACATTTTTGCAGGCGGTTTTTTTAAAAAAGGATTTTGGACGCCGCCGCTCCAAGAGCGCGGTGGCCTTCGCGCGTGCCCGCGCTATAGTTCGGGGGATCGCCGGCGCTCTGCCGGCGCAACCCCGACGATCAAGGAGGATTTCATGGACCGCACCGCGAACGCCGTCTGGAAAGGCAATCTGAAGGAAGGCAAGGGCACGCTCGACAGCCAGAGCGGGGCGCTCAAAGGCACGCCCTATTCGTTCAAGGCGCGCTTCGAGGACGAGAGCGGCAAATCCGGCACCAACCCGGAGGAGCTCATCGCCGCCGCGCACGCCGGCTGCTACGCCATGCAGTTCTCGCACTTCCTCGCCGAGAACGGCACGCCCGCCACCGAACTCGACGCCAAGGCGGTGGTGACGCTGGTGCCCGGCACCGGCATCACCGGCAGCGCTCTCACCGTGGTCGGCAAGGTGCCGGGCATCGACGCGGCAAAGTTCAAGGAGCTGGCCGAGAAGGCCAAGGCCGAATGCCCGGTCTCGAAGGCGCTCGGCGCCATCAAGGTTACGCTCGACGCGAAACTGGGGTGATTGGGGTTTTCGTTTGAGGGGCAGCGATCCTTCGCCCCCCTCTCTGTCCGGCAGGACAGAGAGGGGGGCCTCGCGACAAGGTATCTGATTGGCTACCCGCCCAGCGCCTCGATCTTCGCCCGCAAAGCCGCGACCTCTTCTTCCAGCGCCCGCACCCTGGCCTCTAGATCGGCATCCGACGCTGACGCAGCCGGCTGCCACGGCGCCGCCGCGACCGCCGACACGTCCACCGGCCCTGCGAGCAGATGCACATAGCGATCTTCGCGCTGGCCTGGCCCGCGCGGTATCTCCTGAACGAGCGGCGGTCGCCGGCCGATCAGCATGTCGAGTTCACCGCGCAGATCCTCGATCGACGAAAACCGCGCCATGCGCTCGCTTCGCGCCAACAGCTCATATGCGGTCTGCGGCCCGCGCAACAGGAGCAGCCCGACCAAGGCGGTCTGCGGCGTGGTCAGCGAGAATCGCTGCGCCATCTGATGCTCATAGCGCTCCACGCGCGAACCGAACATCTGCCGCACCAGCCCCTTCTGCTCGAGCAGCTTCAGGGCCCGGTGAACCTCGGTCTGTTCCAGCGCCATCACCGGCTCGCGCGCCGTCTTTTGGTTGGCGGCGGCAAGCGCGGCATTGAGCGTCAGCGGATAGACATCCGGCGTTAACTCCTTCTTCTCGATCAGGCAGCCGAGCACGCGCGCTTCGGCGGGAGAGAGGATGGGAAGGTCTTCGCTCATTGCCGTTCTGCCTCCCGACGATAAAAAGCCGTTGCCAAGGCGCGGTTGTAGGCCTGCCGAGCCTCGTCCCGGACCGAACCGGCCAAGTTCATTTCGTGATGACCATAGCGCGCTTCCAGATAGCGCGCGATCTCGACCGGGATAGGGCCGGTCCCCAGCTCGCGTGTCTCACGTTTCCTGTCGATCAGCCGGAGGATCTCCTCGCCTGCTCGTGTCGGGATCACCGTCTCGGCCAGGCAGTCGAGCATGTTCATCGGCGGCAGGCTGGCAAAGCTGCGCTGTTCCATCCAGTCGAGCGCGACGATCGGACGGATGAAATAGAACAGCTTCTTGAGCTTCACCTCGCCGGCGATGCTGCCGATCCTGGCGACATGTGAACGCGCGAGGCCGAGATAATGCCGCGAAACCCTGACCGGGTCGACGATCTCGGCAAGCAGGTCGAGAAGACGCTGCCGGAAGCCCGGAACCTCCTCGTAGACGATTGGCGATTTCGCCCATTCGACAACGACGGCGTTGCCGCCGAGCGCCAGCAGTAGCGCCTTGCGCAAATCCCAGCCGCCGGCGTCGATCTCGCCCTCGATGGGGAACTCGATCACGTCGCGCGCCTGCTCCAGCACGAGGTGGTCGGCGACCGGGCGGAGGTAGAGGAAACGGCAATCATAATCGCTGTCCGGAGACGGGAAGCCCCAGGCGCGGCTGCCGCTTTCGATGGCGAACAGGACATTTGCCCCTTGCGCCCGGGCCATCTCCAGCCGCGCGCGGATCGCCGTAATCGCTTCCGGCGCGAAATCGTCAGGCAGTGGCTTCATTCGCAGCCTAAACCCGCCGCTCCACCATCATCTTCTTGATCTCGGCGATCGCCTTGGCGGGATTGAGCCCCTTGGGGCAGGTCTGCGCGCAGTTCATGATGGTGTGGCAGCGATAGAGCCGGAACGGGTCCTCGAGATTGTCGAGCCGCTCGCCCTTGGCCTCGTCGCGGCTGTCGATCAGCCAGCGATAGGCCTGCAAGAGCACCGCCGGGCCGAGATAGCGGTCGCCGTTCCACCAGTAGCTCGGGCAGGACGTCGAGCAGCAGGCGCACAGGATGCATTCGTAGAGCCCGTCGAGCTTCTCGCGGTCCTCATGGCTCTGCAGCCATTCCTTGGCCGGCTCCGGCGACACCGTCTTCAGCCACGGCTCGATCGAGGCGTGCTGGGCATAGAAATTGGTGAGGTCGGGAACCAGGTCCTTGATCACCGGCATATGCGGCAGCGGATAGACTTTCACCGCGCCGGAAATGTCGTCGCAGCCCTTGGTGCAGGCGAGCGTGTTGGAGCCGTCGATGTTCATGGCGCAGGAGCCGCAAATGCCTTCGCGGCAGGAGCGGCGCAGCGTCAGCGTCGGGTCGATCTTGTTCTTGATGTAGAGCAGCGCGTCGAGCACCATCGGTCCGCAATCGTCCATGTCGACGAAATAGGTGTCCATGCGCGGGTTCTCGTCATCGTCCGGCGACCAGCGGTAGATGCGGTATTCGCGAAGATTGGTGGCGCCTTCCGGCTTCGGCCAGGTCTTGCCCTGCTGAACTTTCGAATTCTTGGGAAGCGTGAGTTCGACCATTTACCTGCGGTCCTTTCGGATGACGAGCTTCAGCCCGGACCAGATTTCATTCACGGCGGCAACCTTGACGTCGACCAGGTCGCGCTTCAGCGCCTCGGCGCGGATGACGTCCTCGGTGACGTCGGTCGCCACTTTCGACGCCTTCTTCGGCCATGAAACCCAGACCATGCCATCGCGCTTGATCGCCGTCTCGATGCCGGCAAGGCCGTCCTCGATCTCGGCGCGCTGCCGGGTGAAGGCATGCACGGCATCGTATTTCTGGCGGCCTGAAATCTCCGACCAGTCGGCCAGCCGGTCGATCGCGGCAAAGTCCACGGCTCCGGCAAGATCATCCAGCTCCGGCGGCAGCGCGATGAAGGCGGCGACCATGCCGTCCTTCAGGCCGAGCTTGGCCGGAAGCGGGGTGCCGGAATATCCCGTTGCCGCCAGCGCCATCGTCAGTACACCCTGGCCTTCGGCGCAATCTTGGCAAGGCTGATGCCGCCGTCCTTTTCGGCCAAGAGCGGCTCGGTGTGCACCGGGCGATAGGTCAGCGTCACCTTGCCGTCCTCGCTGAGATGGGCCAGCGTGTGCTTGCGCCACGCGGCGTCGTCGCGGGCCGAGAAATCTTCCCGCGCATGCGCGCCGCGGCTCTCCTTGCGCGCCTCGGCGCCGTAGACCGTGGTGATGGCGTTGGCCATCAGGTTTTCCAGCTCCAGCGTCTCGACCAGATCCGAATTCCAGATCATCGAGCGGTCGAACACTTTTATGTCCTTGAGCTCGCCCCAGATCTGCGAAATGCGCTTGCAGCCGTTTTCCAACGATTCCTGCGTGCGGAACACCGCCGCGTCTTCCTGCATCGCCTTCTGCATCTTTTCGCGAAGCACCGCCGTTGGCGTCGAGCCGTTGGCGTGGCGAAGCCGGTCGAAGCGGTCCATGATCTTCTCGACCGAGGCTTCGTTCGGCGACGGGATTGCCGACTTGCGGTCGATCACCTGGCCGGCGCGGATCGCCGCGGCGCGGCCGAACACGACGAGATCGATCAGCGAGTTGGAACCCAGCCGGTTGGCGCCGTGCACCGAGGCGCAGCCGGCCTCGCCGACCGCCATCAGGCCTGGCGACACTCTGTCCGGGCTCGCGGCTGTCGGGTTGAGCGCCTCGCCCCAGTAGTTGGTCGGCACGCCGCCCATATTGTAGTGCACCGTCGGCAGCACCGGGATCGGATCCTTGGTGAGGTCGACGCCGGCGAAGATCTTCGCCGACTCCGAGATGCCGGGCAGCCGCTCGTGCAGCACCGCCGGATCGAGATGGTCGAGGTGCAGGAAGATGTGGTCCTTGTTCTTGCCGACGCCGCGTCCCTCGCGGATCTCCAGCGTCATGCAGCGCGAGACGACGTCGCGCGAGGCGAGGTCCTTGGCCGACGGCGCGTAACGCTCCATGAAGCGCTCGCCCTCGGAATTGACGAGGTAGCCGCCTTCGCCGCGCGCGCCCTCGGTGATCAGGCAGCCGGCGCCATAGATGCCGGTCGGGTGGAACTGCACGAACTCCATGTCCTGCAGCGGCAGCCCGGCGCGGGCCGCCATGCCGCCGCCGTCGCCGGTGCAGGTATGCGCCGACGTCGCCGAGAAATAGGCGCGGCCGTAGCCGCCGGTCGCCAGCACCACCATCTTGGCCGAGAAGCGGTGGATGGTGCCGTCGTCGAGGTTCCACGCGACCACGCCGGTGCAGGTGCCGTCCGGCTCCATGATCAGGTCGAGCGCGAAATACTCGATGAAGAACTGAGCGTTGTTCTTCAACGACTGGCCGTAGAGCGTGTGCAGGATGGCGTGGCCGGTGCGGTCGGCGGCGGCGCAGGTGCGCTGCACCGGCGGGCCGTCGCCGTAGTTCATCATGTGGCCGCCGAACGGCCGCTGGTAGATCTTGCCTTCCTCGGTGCGCGAGAACGGCACGCCGTAATGCTCGAGCTCGTAGACGGCGGCCGGCGCCTCGCGCACCATGTATTCCATGGCGTCGACATCGCCCAGCCAGTCCGAGCCCTTGACGGTGTCGTACATGTGCCACTGCCAGGAATCCGGGCCCATGTTGGAGAGCGAGGCGGCGATGCCGCCTTGCGCCGCCACCGTGTGCGAGCGCGTCGGAAACACCTTGGTGATGCAGGCGGTGCGCAGGCCCTGCTCGGCCATGCCGAGCGTGGCGCGCAGGCCGGCGCCGCCGGCGCCGACGATCACCACGTCGAACTTGTGGTCGACGAAAGTGTAGGCGGAATTGGCTGATTTCGCGTCCTTGGCCAAAATGTCAGCCTCCGAATGCCAGTTTGAGCAGGGCGAAGAGCGAGGCGACGCCGACCGCTACGGAAAAGAATGTATTGAGTGCGATCAGCGCCAGCTTCATGCCTTCGCCATGCACGTAATCCTCGATGATCACCTGCATGCCGAGCCGCATGTGGTAGAGCCCGGAAATCAGCACCAGCGCCAGCACCAGCGCCACGAACGGATTGGCGAGCGCCGCCCGCACTTCCGTGTAGCCGTGGCCGTTGAGCGCGATCAGGAAGCCGACGAAGAACAGGATCAGCGGGATGTTGGCGATCGCCGTCAGCCGCTGGCGCCAGAAATGTCCGGTGCCCTCGCGGGCGGAGCCGAGGCCGCGCACCTTGGCCAGCGGCGTCCGCATGTCGGTGTTCTTGCCGCTCATGGTCAGGCTCCCCGCGCCATGTAGCCGGCGATCCAGATCAGCAGCGTGAGCAGGATCGAGCCGGCCAGCGTTGCCCAGGCGATCTTCGAGGCCGTGTGCTTCTCGAGCCCGGCGCCCGTGTCCCAGACCAGGTGCCTTATGCCCCCCAGCATGTGATGCATCAGCGCCCAGGTGTAGCCGAACAGCACCAGCCGCCCCAGCCACGAGCCGAAGGCCCAATTGACCCAATCGAAGGTGGCCTCGGAGCTCGCCGCCGCCATCAGCCAGAACGCCACCAGCAGCGTACCGAAATAGAGCGCGCCGCCGGTGATGCGATGGATGATCGACATCGTCATGGTGATCGGCGGCCGATACACGGTGAGGTGCGGCGAAAGCGGCCGCTCACGTCTGGCAAATTCGCGGGTGGCTGGTGATTTGCTCATGGCTCCCCCAGTTCGGCGTCTCCTGGAGCCCCAGCGGAAAGGCGGCATTGCCGCCTTCGGTTGCGACTTCGGACAGCCGGTTTCTAATGCTCTTTTTGCACCGCGTCAAAGCCGGAAAATCGTTTTGGAAACGTCATTTAGTCTGACAAAAAGGCCGGCTTTTGCTTCAATCGATTAGGGCGCGGCCGAAAGCCGGCGCAATGTTTCGCTGCAGTGCGGCATGCCGATGAAGATTGCTACCTTCTGCAGGTGAGCGGCGTCGATCCTTTCTTCATCAGCAGCGCCTCGCGTCCGTCGATCACAACTGCGTCATGCGTCGCCGCCGCCTGGTAGCGGCTGCTCTGGTTGGCGGGCGACGCCGCAAACTCCTCGGTCCAGCCATCCGGCCCCGCGACACGCAGCGACGTGCCGAGATTTTGGATCGAGATCACGGAGCCATTGCATCTGTAGGTGGCCATGCCGACAGCCGATCGCGGCGCAGTCAGGTCGGTGGTGATCTTGGCTGCGGATGCCGGAGCAGGTGCTGGAGGCGCCGCGGGTGCGGTGGACTGCAGGACCGGAGCAGGAGAGACCGCAGCCGATGCCGCCTTGGGCGCGCCGTCCTGCGGCACACAGGCTGCGGCTGCAGCGAGCAACGGAGCAAGGAGCAATCCCCGAACCAAGCGGCGTGACGCCATGTGCTGCCCCTCCTGTGCGCGGCACGCTAGCCACGATGTCGTTCCTGATCAAGCTCACCCGGCTCAAACGGCTGGTTGAGGTGGCGCGATGGTGCGGGCAAGCATGGCCGAAAGATGGCCACCCCGTCTGCCGAAATTAACCATGTTTGTTAAAGTCCGGCTGAGAAAACGTCCCGGCTCTTAACAAAGGTTAAGAAAAGGTTAATTTCCGATTCGAACAGGCTCCAGACCGAAACGGTCGAAGCAAACGGAGGGTGCCATGCGTTCGAATTCGAGCAGACTGCGCCTTGCGGCGCTTGCGCTGGCGGCACTTGCCGTCGGTTTCACGGCGCCGGCCGAGGCCGGGCTGCGCCACCACGACCGCGTCTATGCCGATTCCTTCGGCAATCTGGTCATCGACAGCGCCGCCGGCTACAAGCGCATCATCGTCGGCGAAGGCAGGCACGCCAAGGAACTCTCGAACTTTACCAGTGCCGGCGAGCCCGACGTGATCTACGAGAACGAGTCCGACGAGACCGTTGGCCGCGGCTGCTACCAGCCGCCGGTCTTCATCAAGGGCCGCTCCTATATGTACGGCCTGTCCGACGGCGAGATGCCGAACCTCAGCCCCTGCCGTTGAAGACGGCGGACGCCTGCCGTCCGGCCGGCCCGGCCGAGACGCGCACGCAATCGCGGCCGCCGCCCTTGGCCTGATAGAGCGCCTCGTCGGCGCGCCGCAACAGATCGGAAAAACCCTCGCCCGCGCCGAGCTCGGCGACGCCGAAGCTGGCGCTGCAGCGATGCTCGGCCGGCAGGCTGTCGATCGGCAGGGCGCCGAAAGCGCTGCGCGCGCCTTCGGCGAACAGCCGCGCGGCCGCGAGATTGGTGCCCGGCAGGATGATGGCGAACTCCTCGCCGCCGATGCGCCCGGCGACGTGATGGTCGGCCGCCGCCTCGCGCAGGAAGCCGGCGAAGGTCTCGATCACCCGGTCGCCGCAGGCGTGGCCGAAATTGTCGTTGATGCCCTTGAAATGGTCGAGGTCGGCGATCACCAGCGCCACCGGAACGCCACGGCGCGCGGCATCCCTCAGGGTGATTTCGGCATGACGTTCGAAGCCGCCGCGGTTGAGCAGCCTGGACAGCGCGTCGGTTTCCGATTTCGACGTCGCCTCGGCCAGCACATCGCGCACCAGTATGGCCAGCGCAAGCAGCGCCAGCGCCAGGCCGAAAACGGTGCCGAGCGATTGCGACACCAGCGCGTAGCTCGTCTGCACATAGGATTGCGGGTCGGCGCCGCGGCCGCCCAGCGCATGCGCGATGAAGGGCTTGGAGGCGAACTGCAGCGCGCTGGCCGTCAGCACGGCCATCAGTATGGTATCGAGCCGCTCGCGCCTTTGCCTTGACGACCAGACGATGCCGAGCGCGGTGAACTGCATGACGGCGTAGGGAAGCTGATAGGCCATCATCGCCGTCAGCGACTGGCGCGGCAATTCCTGCACCAGATAGACGGCGACGGAGGCGATGGCCAGGAAGAACAGCATCGGCCACCAGGGCGGCGCCACGCCGTATTTATGCGCAAGTCCGCCATTGAAGACGATGGTGGCGCCGAGGAAGACGGCAAAGGCCGCGACCACCGGAAGCCGGGCATTGTCGAAGGCGGGGATGACGAACTCGAGCGCGAAATAGACCATGCCCAGCACATAGCCGAGGGCCAGCCAGCGCGCCGACACCCGGCTTTTGTCGTAGATGGCGATCGTCATGAACGCCGCCGCCAGCAGTCCGGCGACGAACAGGTTGATCACGAGGATGACGTCCGCGCTGCCCATGGTCCAAAAACCCCCGCCGACAGCAAAGCATCGACGGGCGAAAAAGACGTTAACGTGGGGTCATGATTGGGCCGCTTGGCCTCACCCGACGCTGGCGGGCTCCGGCACGAAGACCGTTTCGGGACGCTCATAGGACAGGCGCACGCTGTCGCGGCCGTTCTTCTTGGCCTTGTAGAGCGCATCGTCGGCGCGGCGCATCAGCGGCGCCAGGCCTTCGTCGCCGGTGCGGGCGGCGACGCCGAAGCTCGCCGTCACCCTGACGCCTCGCGGCAGGCTGGCGACGCCGCCGGACGAATAGAGCGAGCGGATCGCCTCGGCGAACAGGCGGGCCGAGGCCAGGTCGCACAGCGGCAGCAGCACGGCGAACTCCTCGCCGCCGATGCGGCCGGCGGCGCCGCGCGTGCCGGTGGCGAAGCTCAGCTTGGCGGCGAAGTCGGCGATCACCCTGTCGCCGACCGCGTGCCCGTGCTGGTCGTTGAGCGCCTTGAAGTGGTCGAGGTCGGCAAGCACCATGGCGACGGGGAATTTCGCCTTGGCGCACTGGTCGAGCAGCAGCGCCGCCCGCTCCTCGAAGCCGCGGCGGTTGAGCAGGCCGGACAGCGGATCGGTATGGGTCTCGGCCTTCAGCGCCTTCAAGACGTCGAGCGCGGCCGCCGAAAACAGGGAAAGCGCGATCAGCAGCGACAGCAGCGCATGCGAGAGCAGCGCCGTCGTCCAGTAGGACGAGCCGTAGAATCCGTCATAGCTCGGGAACGGCCCGTGCACGATGACGACGATCAGGGTTCGGACGACGAAGTTCAATCCCGAAAGCAGCGACAGCACGAACAGGATCTTCTCGGTCGGACCGTTGCCGCGCACCGTGCGCAGTTCCGCGGCGACCAGCAGGCTGAGGGCGCCGAAACCGAAATTCATCGACAGGATGCGCCAGGTGAGATCCGGCTGCACGAACATGAACCATGAAAAGGCGGCGAGCCCGCCGCCGGTGGTGAGCGCGATGCCGACATAGGGGACGCGCCGCCCGTAGCGCGCAACGATGGCGCTGGAGAGGCAGCAGGCGGCCGCCGTGAAGCATATGTTGGAGACAAGCTTGGTCAGCACCATCCCGACAGGAAGGGTGAAATACTGGAACAGGAAGCCGGGGGCCGACAGGCAGTAGCTCGTGGCCAACACCGCCAGGTAGGGGCGATGGCGCTGATGGAACCACAGGACGAGGAACGCGGCGCCAAGCGCCAGCGCGATCGTCGGGTTGAGCAGCGCTATGAGCAGACCCGTGTCCAAACGACTGTGATTTCCCCGCTTACGTGAGGGAAGATGCTAAAGCGCAAGCCCAAACAAGCGGTTAAGCGAAGGCCGCCTTTCCGAAAAAACCCGAGGCGCGGCAAAGAAAAACCCCGAGCCACCTGGATGGTTCGGGGTTTTGACCTCGTCCGTATGCGAATGCCGCGGCTGCTATTTCCAGTCGCGGATGTCGACGAAATGGCCGGCGATCGCGGCCGCCGCGGCCATGGCCGGCGACACCAGATGGGTGCGGCCCTTGAAGCCTTGCCGGCCCTCGAAATTGCGGTTCGAGGTCGAGGCGCAGCGCTCATGCGGCTTCAGCCGGTCGTCGTTCATGGCGAGACACATCGAGCAGCCCGGCTCGCGCCAGTCGAAGCCGGCGGCGAGGAAGATCTTGTCCAGCCCCTCGGCCTCCGCCTGTTCCTTGACCAGGCCGGAGCCCGGCACGATCATGGCGTTGACGCGCGGATTGACCTTTCTGCCCTCGACCACCTTGGCGGCGGCGCGCAGATCCTCGATGCGGCCATTGGTGCAGGAGCCGATGAATACGCGATCGAGTTCGATGTCGGTGATCTTGGTGCCGGGCGTCAGCCCCATATAGTCGAGCGCGCGCAGCTTCGACGAGCGCTTGTTCTCGTCGGTGATCTCTTCCGGATTGGGCACGAAGCCCTGCACCGAGACGACATCCTCGGGCGAGGAGCCCCAGGAGACGATCGGCGGCAGCTTCTGCGCGTCGAGCACGACCACCTTGTCGAAATGCGCGCCTTCATCCGAATGCAGCGTCTTCCAATAGGCAAGTGCGGCATCCCAAGCCGCGCCCTTCGGCGCGCGCGGCTTGTCCTTGACATAGGCGAAGGTCGTCTCGTCCGGCGCGATCAGGCCGGCGCGCGCGCCGCCCTCGATCGACATGTTGCAGATCGTCATGCGGCCTTCCATCGACAGCGCGCGGATCGCCTCACCGGCATATTCGATGACGTAGCCGGTGCCGCCGGCGGTGCCGATCTCGCCGATGATGGCGAGGATGATGTCCTTGGCGGTGACGCCTTCCGGCAGCGTGCCATCGACGCGCACCAGCATGTTCTTGGCCTTGCGCTGGATCAGCGTCTGCGTCGCCAGCACATGCTCGACTTCCGACGTGCCGATGCCATGCGCCAGCGCGCCGAAGGCGCCGTGCGTGGAGGTGTGGCTGTCGCCGCAGACGATGGTCATGCCGGGCAGGGTGAAACCCTGCTCCGGGCCGATGATGTGGACGATGCCCTGGCGGATGTCGTTCTCGGAATAATAGTCGATGCCGAAATCCTTGGCGTTCCTGGCCAGCGCCTCGACCTGGATGCGGCTTTCCTCGTTCTTGATGCCGAACTTGCGCTCGGGCGAGGTCGGCACATTGTGGTCGACCACGGCCAGCGTCTTTTCCGGATGCCGGACTTTTCTGCCGCTCATGCGCAGGCCCTCGAAGGCCTGCGGGCTGGTCACCTCGTGAACGAGATGGCGGTCGATGTAGAGCAGGCAGGTGCCGTCGTCCTGGCGGTCGACCAGATGGTCGTCGAAGATCTTGTCGTAGAGGGTGCGCGGTGCGCTCATGTGCGTAAATCCGTCGATATGAAAAAGGGAAGAAGCCGGTGCCGGGCCATGCAAGCCCGGCAAGGGCGACGAGGCGAAGACGGCCTAGCTAAGTCGGCTGGTGAGCGCGCCGCAAACGCGCGCGGCAAATCGCGACGGCAGGCGCTTTCTGTCCTGCAGCACGAAACCCTTGTAGGCCGGATCGCCGAAAAGCTCTTCCATGGCGCTGCTCATATCAATGTTTGCCGATTTCGGCAATCGGCTGGCATTTGCGGCTTAGACACCGAACGTCAGCGCTGCCCCTCACCTGCCTGCCGGCACCCTCTCCCCGTATAGTGACGGGGAGAGGAACGCTCTCATCGGCGATTTCGCCAATTGCTAAGTTTGGATGAAGAGAGCCGGCGTTGCGGCCAGCCCCTTCTCCCCGTCACTATACGGGGAGAAGTGCCCGGCAGGGCGATGAGGGGCGGCGCCGACATCGGTGATTGGCGCTCACACCACCTCAAACACAAACGTCTTCACCAGCGCCTCGGGATCGCCGATCGCGTAGCAGCGGAACCAGGGACTTTGCTCTACCAGCCGCCATTTCTCCTCCCGCTCAAGTCTGTCGAAGACATCTTGAAATCCGCCGCTCTCGAACACCTGGTCGCGCACCGTGAAGATGGCGTGGCCGCCGCGTCGGGTGATGCGCACCAGCTCATGCAGGCCAGATGCCGGCGCATGGCCGATGGTGAACACGCCGGTCGAGAAGAAGGCGCGGAAATGGCCGTCCGGCCAAGGCAGCGGCCCACCGAGCATCGCCTTCTTCAGCTCGCTGTAGGCGTTGCGGCTGCCGGCGATCTTCAGCATGTCGTCGGAGAGATCGAGCCCGGCAATGTCGGCATAGCCAAGCGCCTTCAGCGACGGGCCGGAGAGGCCGGTGCCGCAGCCGGCGTCGAGCAACGGGCCTTCGCCGACAGGCACATGGCGCGCCACCCAGGCGGTGATCAGGAACGGCAGCAGATAGCCGAGCGAGGCGGTCTCGCTGTCATAGGTCGCGGCCCATTCGGCATAGGCCTTGGCGAGCGCCTCCGGCGTGTCGGCCGTATAGACGGAATCCAGCGCCGCATTGGCCTTGTCGAAATCCATCAAGATTGTCCTCCTCCGCTGGCGCGCGGGACGGATCGTAGCGCGGTCTTTGACGGACTTCTATTCCTGGTGCTGGCGGCGCAGCCGCTGCTCCAGCGCCCTGAGCGCCAGCGACAGGCCGACGGTGAGGATCAGATAGATATAGGCGACGATCGAATAGGTCTCGAAGAAGCGGAACGAACCGGCGGCATAGACCTTGCCCATCTGGGTGATGTCAGCGACGCCGAGCACCGAGACCAGCGAGGAATCCTTGACCATGGCGACGAAGTCGTTGCCGAGCGGCGGCAGGATGGTGCGGATCGCCTGCGGGAAGACGATCAGCCGGAAGCGCTGCGCGCGCGTCAGTCCGAGCGCCTTGGCCGCCTCGATCTGGCCCTTCTCGACCGACTGGATGCCGGCGCGGAACACTTCCGAGATGAAGGCGGAATAGCCGATGGTCAGCGCCATGATGGCGCGCCACAAAAGCGAGACGTCGCGCACCAGCAATTCGCCGAGATAGCCGGCGCTTTGCAGCGGCGCGGTCAGGGCGTTCCACGCCGCCACGACGGCCGGCGCGCCGGCGAACGCGATCCAGAACAAGAGCACCAGGATCGGCACGCCGCGGATGATCTCGACATAAAAGCGGGCGATCTGGCGAAGCACCCGCGAGCTCGACAGCCCCATCAGGGCGATGCCCAGCCCGATCGCCGAGGCCAGCGCGAAGGCGACCACGGTGACGAAGACGGTGATGCCGATGCCCTTGGCGACGGTGGCGAAGACCTGGGCGTAGAGGTCGCTCGACGCAATGAACAGCGCCGCCGCCAGCGCCAGCGCCAGGGCGGCGGCCAGCCACCAGGGGAATTCGGCTTTGGCGGAGGAGGTTGCGGGCATCAGGCGGCGGCGCCTGAGAGGTAGTCCCGAGAGGACTGCGCCAAGGCACCCCTCTCTGGCCTGCCGGCCATCTCCCCCTCAAGGGGGGAGATCGAACTTCGCGTTGGCTTTCGCCAATCACCAACGTTGAATGAAGAGCACCGTCGGCGGAGCTGCCAATCTCCCCCCTTGAGGGGGAGATGCCCGGCAGGGCAGAGAGGGGGGCCTGGGCGCAATGTCAGCGCAATTTCCTGCAAACCCACTGCGCGCACCAAGACGAGCTCACTGCCCCATCTTGTAATCAAGGAACCACTTCTTGTTCAGCGCATCGAGCGTGCCGTCGGCCTTGAGCGAGGCGATCGCGGCGTTGACCGGCTTCACCAAGTCCGATCCCTTGGGGAAGATGAAGCCGAAATCCTCGGTGCCGAGCGGCCCGCCGATCAGCTTCAGCTTGCCTTCCGAAGCGTCGACATAGCCCTTGCCGGCGGTGCCGTCGGTCAGCACCACGTCGACGTCGCCCGACTTCAGCGCCTGCACCGTGGCGCCGAACGTCTCGAACAGTTTTATGCGCGGGTTCTGCTCGTTGCCGTCGAGCACGCTGTAGACGGCGGTGTAGAAGGGCGTGGTGCCGGCCTGCGCGCCGATCAGCCCGTCCTTGAAGGCGCCGAAGGTCTTGGCGTCTGTGAAGCGGCTTTCATCGCCGCGCACCAGCATGAACTGCTCCGAACGCATATAAGGGTCGGAGAAGTCGACCTTCTCCTTGCGGTCGTCCTTGATGGTGATGCCGGTCATGCCGATGTTGTACTGGTTGTCGGAAACCGCCTGGATCATCGCGTCCCAGGAGGTGTTTTGGTACTCGACCTTGAAGTTCAGCCGCTTGGCGATCTCGTCCATCGCGTCATATTCCCAGCCGATCTGCTTGCCGGTCTTGGAATCGATGAACTGCAGCGGCGGATAGGCGTTCTCCGTCACCACCACCACTTTCTTGCCGCCGAGGTCGGGCAGCGTCTCGGCCAACGCGGCGACAGGCGCGAGAAGGCAGGCCAGCACGGCTGCCAGCAGCAGTTTCGATTTTGTCATGACACGCTCCAGAACTTGAAACGCCCCGCGAAGGTGCGGGGCTTGCAGGAAAATCCGGCGCCGACTTTAGCTTTCCGCAAGCGCCTTGCAAGTCGATCCGCAACGCCACGTGGCTGAAGCTTATCCCATGCTCACGACGAAGCGGATTTGCAGCGTCTTCGGCGGGTGTCTATTCCGTTGCCTCGCGCAAGCCGGCGACGAGACGGGTGAGCGTTCCATGCAGGGCCTTGAGCTCGGCGCGCTCCATCGGCATGGCGCAGTCGAGGCCCGCCTGCACATCCTTCACGCGGGCGCGCAGCGCCTGCCCCTTGGCCGTCGGCTCGACCAGCACCCTGCGCTCGTCGGCGCTGTCGCGCCTGCGCGTAACGAGACCACCCGCTTCCATCCGCTTGATCAACGGCGTCAGCGTCGCCGAATCCAGGCCCAGCGCTTCGCCAAGCGCGCCGACCGTGCTCGGCGCGCGCTCCCACAGCACCAGCATGGCCAGATATTGCGGATAGGTGAGGCCCAGCGGATCGAGCAGCGGCCGGTAGAGCCTGGTCATCAGCCCGCTCGCCGAATAGAGCGCGAAGCAGAGCTGCTGGTCCAGCCGCGGAACGGCAATCGCCCCGGCGCTATCCGCCGGGACGTCGCTGACGGTCTCTGTGGTTCTTGTTGTCATGCTGCCTTTGCCGGAAGCGCCACGGTCGAAAGCGCAACATCTATGTTGCCCCTGATGGCGTTGGAATAGGGGCAAATCTGGTGCGCCGCCGATACAAGCGCTTCCGCCGCCGTGTGATCAAGGCCTTTCGTTTCCGCCGCCAGCGACACACCGAGCCGGAACCCGCCCTGGCCGTTGGGATGGAGGCTGACGGTGGCGGTCACCGCGGCGTCTTCGAGCGGCAGCTTCTCCTTGCGCGCGACGAAGCGGATCGCGCTTTCGAAGCAGGCCGCGTAGCCGGCGGCGAAAAGCTGCTCCGGATTGGTGGCGCCGCCCTGCCCGCCCAGTTCCTTCGGCATTGCCAGATCGACCTTGAGCAGCCCGTCGCTGGTCTCGGCGTGGCCGGCGCGGCCGCCGCTGACGCGGGCCTGGGTGGTGTAGAGTGCTGACATAGGTGGTCTCCTGTTATCTTGTGCACGATTACTTAGTGTACAAGATAAATGAATGTCAACCCCGACGCCGTCATCCACGGGCGGAGCCTCGGCCAAACCCAAACGCTTTCGACTCCACCAAACGAAAAAAGGCGGCCGAAGCCGCCTTTTCCAAAACGAATTGTCGAGAAGCCTATTCGGCGGCGGCTTCCGCGGCCTTGGCAGCCTCGGCGGCGGCCTTCTTCTCGGCGGCGTCCTGGGCGGCCTTCTCGACCGCAAGCGCCTCGGCGGCGGCGACCTTCTCGGCCTCGATGCGCGCCTTCTCGGCGTTCAGCGCATCACGCTCCTCGTCGTTGAGCTTGCGGGCGCGCACGCCGGTGTTCTCCGAAATGCGGGCCGACTTGCCGCGACGGTCGCGCAGGTAATAGAGCTTGGCGCGGCGCACCTTGCCGCGGCGCACGATCTCGACGCCCTCGACCATCGGCGAGTAGACCGGGAACACGCGCTCCACGCCTTCGCCGTAGGAAATCTTGCGGACGGTGAAATTCTCCTGGAAGCCCGAGCCGGAACGGGCAATGACGACGCCCTCATAGGCCTGGACGCGGGTGCGGCTGCCTTCGGTCACGCGGACCTGGACGCGCACGGTGTCGCCGGGCTGGAATTCGGGAAGCTTGCGCTTGGCTTCGATCTTGGCGGCCTGTTCGGCCTCGAGCTGGCGGATGAGATCCATCTCAAATATCCACTTCTTGTTCTTCCGACAGTCAGAGCGTCCTCGACTCGCCTTGCAGTTCCAATGACCGCTCGGCTATGCCCTTTGTCCAACATAGGTCATCGGGCAGGGACGGCTACACCGTCATTGTTGACGGGTTCCGAAAGATTGTTCTTCCGGTTCGGGCGGGCACATACAGCTATTTTGACGCTTTGTCACGCCTTGGCCCTGTCTTTTTTGGCCGCATGCCATCACGCAATTGCCAGCCGCGGGGTTGCGCGCGCCCGTCAAGCTTCCTAATCCGGGCTGGACAACCTACTCCGGCGACGTGCTGATGTCTCCATTCGACGCGATCCTGCTCTTTCTGGCGGGTTTTGTCTCCGGCGCCGCCAATGCGGTGGCCGGTGGCGGAACCTTCATCACCTTCGGCGCCATGACGCTGGTCGGCGTGCCGCCGATCGTTGCCAACGCCACCTCCTCGGTGACGCAGTTTCCGGGCTACATCACTTCGACGCTCGCCTACGCTTCCGACATCAGGCATTTCTGGCGCCAGGCATTGCTGCTCTGCCTGATCTCGGCCCTCGGCGCGCTGGCCGGCGCGCTCATCCTGCTGGCGCTCGACAATCCCTCTTTTCGAGCGCTGGTGCCCTGGCTGCTTCTGGCGGCGACCGCCCTTTTCGCCGCCGGCCCCTGGCTGAAGCCGGCGCCGAAGCCCGGACACCAGCCGGCCGTCGGCTCGTTCGCCGGTTCGCTCGTCCAGTTCCTGACCTCGATCTATGGCGGCTTCTTCGGCGCCGGCATGGGCGTCATGATGCTGGCCACGCTCGGCCTCACCCAGGCCGGCGACTACCACCGGCTGAACGCGATGAAGAACATGCTGGCGGTGGTCATCGCCGCCATCGCGATCCTGGTCTTCGTCTCCGGCGGCGTCGTCGCCTGGCCGCAGGCGATCGTCATGATCCCCGGCGGCGCCCTCGGCGGCTATGCCGGCGTCTGGATCGCCAAGCGCGTGCCGCAGAACGTCGTGCGCGGCTTCGTCGTTGCCGTCGGCCTGTTCCTGGCCTTCTACTATTTCGCCAAGGGCTGAGAACCATGATCCCGTACCGCAGGACCGCGTAAGCGAAAAGCGGGACCCGGTTTTCGGAAAAGATCATGGTCAGATAAAGAGAAGGACGATCCGCCCCGAGCTATCGGGGCGGATCGTCCGCCAGCAAATCCGGCCGCCGCTCCCTGGTGAGCTTCTCGGCCTCGGCCCGCCGCCATTCGGCGATCTTCCTGTGGTTGCCCGAGATCAGCACATCCGGGATCGGCCGGCCCTCGAACTCCTGCGGCCGCGTATAGTGCGGATGCTCGAGCAGACCATTCTCGAAGCTTTCCTCCTCGCCCGAGACGGCATTGCCCATGACGCCTGGCAACAGCCGCACCACCGCGTCGAGCAGGACCAGGGCCGCCGGCTCACCTCCCGACAGGATGAAGTCGCCGACGGAAACCTCCTCTAATCCCCGCGCGTCGATCAGCCGCTGGTCGACGCCTTCGAAGCGGCCGCACAGGATGACCGCGCCCGGTCCGGCGGCAAGTTCGCGCACCCGGGCCTGCGTCAGCGGCTTGCCGCGCGGGCTCATCAGCAGCCTTGGCCGCGCATCGCCGGGAGGCGAAGCATGGTCGATGGCTTTTGCCAGCACGTCGGCGCGCATCACCATGCCGGCGCCGCCGCCGGCCGGCGTGTCGTCGACGGTGCGATGCCTGTCGGTGGCGAAATCGCGGATCTGGATCGCCTCAAGCGACCATGTGCCGACTTCCAGCGCCCGGCCGGCCAGCGACAGGCCGAGGGGGCCGGGAAACATCTCTGGATAGAGCGTCAGCACCGAGGCGGCAAAACTCACCGGTTGCCCCCAGCATCCTTCGGCCCGCGCGGCCGGCCCTTCGGATCGAAGCCGTCGCGGCCGGGCGCGGCCTCGCCGTCCTCGTCCTCGACCAGGCCGGCGGCCAGCGGATCGACGCGGACGAACCCTTCGACGACCGAAACCTGCGGAACGGCGGCCTGCGTGAACGGGATCAGCACGCCCTTGCGGCCGGCGAGCGTGACGTCGAGGATGTCGCCGCCCCCGAAATTATGCACGGCGACCACCTTGCCGATGGCAGCACCTGTCTCGTCCCGGACCTCCAGCCCGATCAGGTCGGCGTGGTAGAACTCGTCTTCCTCACCGTCGTCGGGCAGCACCGAGCGGTCGACGAACAGCTCGGTGCCGGAAAGCGCCTCGGCGGCGTTGCGGTCGCTGACACCCTTGAAGCGCACCACCACGACGGTATTGGCGGGCCGGATGTCGATGATCTGGAAGGCGCGGCCATCCTTGGCGTAGAGCGGCCCGTAGTCGGCCAGCGCCAGCGGATCACCGGTGAAGGTCTTCACCCGCAGCTCGCCCTTGATGCCATGCGCGGCGCCGATCACGGCCAACTGGACGGGGTTCTGGGGCTTGGTCATGGCGCGACATCCTTTGCCCTGCTCTAACCCTCCCCAGCCGTCATTTCAATGACGCGCTCTTCACCGCTTCCTAACCTGGCTGGCCGAAAATGCAGCGCATGCAGGAATTCCTCATCCCGGCAAAGCCCGACCTCCAGGCGGCGCGCGAGAACTGGCTGAAGATGCTGGCGCGCGAGCGCCGGCTGTCGCCGGAAACGGTGGAAGCCTATGAGCGCGACACCCGCCAGTTCCTGCATTTCCTGACCGGCCATTGCGGTGGTCCGCCCGGCATCTCCGACATCGCCGAGCTGCGCCCGGCCGATTTGCGCGGCTTCCTCGCCGCCCGCCGCAACGCCGGCGCCGGCGCCCGCACGCTCGGGCGCGGGCTGGCGGGCATCCGCTCGCTGCTGCGCTTCCTCGAACGGCGCGGCCTCGCCAATGCCGCGGGTGCGGCGGCGCTGCGCGCGCCACGCCAGCCGAAGTCGCTGCCCAAGCCGCTGACGGCGAGCGATGCAAAAGAGGTCGTTTCCGTGCAGGGCCAGCTCGCGGAAGAACCCTGGATCGCCGCCCGCAACGCCGCCGTGCTGACGCTGCTCTACGGCTCGGGCCTGCGCATTTCCGAGGCGCTCGGCCTCGCCGGCGCCGAGCTGTCGTCGGAAACGGACACCGTGCTGCGCGTCACCGGCAAGGGCGGCAAGACCAGGCTGGTGCCGGTGCTGCCGGTGGCCTTGCGCGCGGTCGCCGAATACCGCCGGCTCTGCCCCTTCCATATCGATCCGAAGGGCCTGCTGTTTCGCGGCGCGCGCGGCGGTCCGCTCAATCCGGCGATCGTCCAGCGCGACATGGCGAGGCTGCGCTCGGCGCTCAACCTGCCCGACACCGCGACTCCGCACGCCTTGCGCCACTCCTTCGCCACGCATCTGCTCGGCCGCGGCGGCGACCTGCGCACCATCCAGGAACTGCTCGGCCACGCCAGCCTGTCGACCACACAGGTCTATACCGGCGTCGACACCGCAAGGCTGCTCGAGATTTACGAATCCGCTCACCCAAGGGCGTGAACCCTTCAAATTGGCTGCGCCGATTAACCGTTTTGCCGCTTTTTGATCGTAAGAAGCGACTTATGAAACGCGTCATCGCCATCGCTGACCGCGCGGCCCTCGTGTCGCTGAAGCTACTTGTCGCGCTCAACGTCCTGTTTTTCCTGTCTTTCCTGATCGTCGCGCTGCTTGCCGGTCGGGCGCATGCCGAGACCCCGGCCTGCGGCGGCACCGACATGCTGAGCGCGCTGCGCAAGGACAATCCGGCCGTCTACAGCAAGATAGAAGCCGAAGCAGCGGCCACGCCCAACGGCAAGGGCCTGCTGTGGAAACTGGAAAAGCCCGGCGAAAAGCCCTCCTTCCTGTTCGGCACCATGCACATGACCGATCCGCGCGTCACCACGCTGCCGCCGGCTGCGCAGAAGGCTTTCGACGCCGCCGATACGGTCGTCATCGAGACCACGGAAGTGCTCGACCAGCAGAAGATGATGGCCGCCCTGCTCAAGGAGCCGGACCTGATGATGTTCACCGACAGCACCACGCTGTCCTCGCTTTTGTCGCCCGACGACGCTGCCGCCATGAACAAGGCGCTCGACGCGCGCGGCATACCGCCGGCCACCGTCGCCAAGATGAAGCCCTGGCTGCTGTCGGCCATGGTTGCGCTGCCGGCCTGCGAGCTGGCGCGCAAGGCCGGCGGCGCGCCGGTGCTTGACGTCAAGCTCGCCGAGGACGCCAAGGCTTCAGGCAAATCCGTCGAGGGGCTGGAGACTGTCGCCGATCAGCTTCATGCCATGGCCTCGCTGCCGCTGGCCTTCCATATGAAGGGTCTGGTCGACACGCTCAAGCTCGGCGACAAGGTGAACGACGTCAACGAAACCATGATCGTTCTCTACCAGAGCGGCGAGACCGGCATGTTCTGGCCGCTGTTTCGCGTCGTCCTGCCCGGCGACGAGGATGATCCGGCCGGCTATGCCGCGTTCGAGGAGACCATGATCACCAGCCGCAACAAGGTGATGGCCGATCATGCCGGACCGCTCCTGGCCCGGGGCAATGCCTTCATGGCGGTCGGCGCCATGCATCTTCCGGGCCCGCAGGGCCTGGTCGAGGATTTGCGCAAGGCCGGCTACACGGTGACCGCCGTCGACTGATCCGCACGGCCGGGTTGCGCCTCGATAGGGCGGGAGCGCCGGCGCCGGGCTGATTCGTGACTTGGCGGCGCAAACCTCCCCCGGTTTCGTGCCGGATGGTCTCGAAAGACCGGGTTCGGCTCGATCCCGACCCATTTTGTGGTGGAAATGCATGCCGGCAGGGGATTCCAGGTCAGAATTGCCCTGCTTTCAGCATTTTCCGGGCCTAGTATGAAACCCGTTCAACGGTCGCGCGTTGACGGGTGTTATTTGATACTTTTCATCCACGGAGGACACTTTTATGGCGAACCCTAACGACACTCCCAGATCGGGCGGCGGCGGCAGTGGCTGGCTGATTGCCCTGGTGGTCATTATCCTGGCCATTGTTGCCTACTATGTTTTCGGAAGAAGCGGCGAAGCTCCGGCGCCCGCCGAGCCGCCGGCCGCGAGCACACCGGCGCCCGCTCCGGAGCCGATGAAGCCTGCCGAACCTGCCCCGGCACCTGCGCCAGCGCCCGCTCCGGCACCAGAGCCGGCTCCCGCGCCAGCACCGGCCCCGGCGCCCGCTCCGGCACCTGCGCCGTCTCCGTAATCGGGCTTACCTCAACGACGAACGGCCCGCCGAAAGGCGGGCCGTTTTGTTTGGTGGCAGGCGGGAGAAAGGCCCTTAGAAACTCGCTCCGGTGAGTCAGCTGGAGTGGTTTTCGAGAACCGGAGCGGAGCGTACTAAAGTATGTGAGCACCGGAAGCGCAGAGAACCGCTCCAGATGGCCGCCGGAGTAGAGTTTATACGAGCCTTTCAGATGTGGATCGGCTTGAAGAAGGTGGCCAGCGCCGCTTCCTTCACCGCCTCCGACATGGTCGGGTGCGCGTGGCAGGTGCGGGCGAGGTCTTCCGACGAGCCGCCGAATTCCATCAACACCGCCGCCTCGTGGATCATCTCGCCGGCGCCGAAGCCAACGATATGGACGCCAAGCACGCGGTCGCTTTGCTTGTCGGCCAGGATCTTGACGAAGCCATCGGTGTGCAGCATGGCGCGCGCCCGGCCATTGGCCGTGAACGGGAATTTTCCTACCTTGTAGTCGACGCCGGCCTTCTTCAATTCTTCCTCGGTCTTGCCGACCGAGGCGATTTCCGGGCTGGTGTAGACGACGCTCGGGATCACGTCGTAGTTCACATGGCCTGCCTGGCCGGCAATGATCTCGGCCACCGCCACGCCTTCGTCCTCCGCCTTGTGCGCCAGCATCGGGCCGGCGATGACGTCGCCGATGGCATAGATGCCGGGAACGTTGGTCCTGAGATGCCCGTCGGTCTTGACCCGGCCGCGCTCGTCCATCTCGACGCCCGCATCCTTCAGCCCGAGGCTGTCGGCATAAGGGCGGCGGCCGGTGGCGACCAGCACCACATCGGCGGCGATCGTTTCGGCGGCGCCCCCCTTCACCGGCTCGAAGGTGACGCTGGCGCCCTTCTTGGCCTTGGCGACCCCGGTGACCTTGGCGCCGAGCTTGAACTCGAAGCCTTGCTTGGAGAGCAGGCGCTGGAACTGCTTGGAAACCTCGCCGTCCATGCCGCCGAGGATGGTGTCGAGGAATTCGACCACGGTGACCTTGGCGCCGAGCCTGGCCCACACCGAGCCGAGCTCCAGCCCGATGACGCCGCCGCCGACCACCACCAGATGGCCCGGCACCTTGTCCAGCGACAGCGCGCCGGTCGAGGACACGATCACCTTCTCGTCGAAATCGACCTTGACGCCGGGAATGCCCGCGACATCCGAGCCGGTGGCAATCACGATGTTCCTGGTCTCGATCTCCTCGACCTTGCCGTCCTCGCCGGTGACCGACACCTTGCCGGCACCAACCACCTTGCCGGTGCCGCGGAAAGAGTCGATCTTGTTCTTCTTGAACAGGAAGGCGACGCCGTTGACGTTGGCCGAAACCGTCGCGTCCTTGTGCGCCAGCATCTTCTTCAGGTTGAGCTGCGGCGCGCCGATTTCGACGCCGAGCGTGTCGAAGGAATGGCCGGCCTCGGCGAACATCTCGGAGGCGTGGAGCAGCGCCTTCGACGGAATGCAGCCGATGTTGAGGCAGGTGCCGCCGAAGGTGGCGTTCTTCTCGACCACCGCCGTCTTCAGCCCGAGCTGCGCCGCCTTGATGGCGCAGACATAGCCGCCCGGTCCCGATCCGATGATTACGACGTCATAGGCCATGGTCTTGTCCTTTGCTCTGGCGCCTAGCGGCCGCCGCTCACATTCAGGATCGCGCCCGTTATATAGGAGGCCGCGTCCGACAGAAGATAGAGAACCGCGCTCGCGACTTCATCCGCGGTGCCCGGCCTTTTCATCGGCAGCATGTCCCGCATTCGCGCCACGCGGTCCGGCTGGCCGCCGGAGGCATGGATCTCGGTGTCGGTGATGCCGGGGCTGACGGCGTTGACGCGGATGCCTTCGAGCACCACCTCGCGTGCCAGGCCGATGGTCAGCGTGTCGATCGCGCCCTTGGAGGCGGCGTAGTCGACATATTCGCCGGGCGAACCCAGCCTCGCCGCGGCGGAAGAGATGTTGACGATGCCGCCGCCCTTGCCGCCATGCCGGGTCGACATGCGCTTGACCGCCTCGCGCGCGCAGAGGAAGGAGCCGACGACATTGACGCGCATCATGCGCTCGACCCGCGCGGCGCTCATCTCGTCGACGCGCGTCTTGGCGTCGACGATGCCGGCATTGTTGACGAAAGCATCGAGCCGGCCGAAACCCTTGTCCACCGCCTCGAACATCGCCAGCACATCGGCCTCGTTGCCGACATCGCCCTTGACGGCAATGGCCTCGCCGCCCGCGGCCTTGAGTTCGGCGACCAGCGCCTCGGCGACTGCCTGGTTGGAGACAAAATTGACAGCGACACGATAGCCGGCCTGGCTGGCCTGCCGGCAGATGGCGGCGCCGATGCCGCGGCTGCCGCCGGTGACCAGCAGCGTCTTCTTGTCCGCGCTCATTCCTGGCAGCCTTTCAGCAGGAAGACATCCCACGGCACCTTGGAAAAGCCGTCTGGGCCATAAGCGGCCGACATCTGCAGCGAGGCACCTAGATCCGGAAAGATCAGGCTTTTCGGCGCCTCCGTGCCTTCGGCCGGCAGCAGCGCGATGTTGCCCTTGTCGTCGGCGCTGTAGACGACGCCCTCCCACACCGTGCAGGCGGCGAGCTCATCGCCGGTGACGTCGCCGGTCGGGCATTTGTACATCAGCGAGCCGTGAGGCCGCGCCACGCCGTCGGTCCACATGACGATGCCGTCCAGTACGACATTGTTGTCGAGGATCATGCGGAAGGTGTTGGTGATCGTCGCCGACGTTCCGGTCGACGTGAAGTCGATCTCGGCGCCGCTCTTTTCCTCGCCGTAGACGGCAAGCTGGATCGGGCAGGCGGCGTTGGCATTGGCGACAGACATACTGACTGCCACCACAGTCGCTGCCGCGCTAACTAGCCCATAAGCAAATAGGGGGGCACGAATTGTCATTTATCTGGTCAGCTTAGCGCGCCGGAACAGGCATGCAATTGGCGATCCTTCGCACCTCTTGCAAACGGTATCGGACCGAAGCTCGGCTGGGTCACCATTCCTGATCTGCCCAGATCCGATTCTGCGGGCGGCCCAAATTAATATAGAGCTGAGCGAAATACGCAAAACCGAACAGAGATGCGAGCAAACCAACCGTCGACCACGACGACGTGGTTTCTGACGGGTTTCCGGCTTGGAGGACAATAGAATTTGGATCAAATCGAATAAGAAAATCGATTGTAAACGGCCAAAATGCCGAAATCGGAGTGGAGACGGCGAAAAAGGTCATAGCAATCTTCGCAGCCAACAATGGTGTCGGTCGATACAAGAGATACCAAACAGTAAACCCAATCCCAGATACGAAAATCAATATCAAGACAAAAACAAGATACTCAGCATGCATATGATTTATATATCGGACAGCTATTTCTCTAAACAGCACATGAATTACTATAGTCGCCACCAAGACAACCATCGACAAAAATCCAGCCAGCCGAGCCGCTCGACTCATCACTATATCTCTTAGATATTTCCGGCCATTCTCTTCCGAACGTCCAGTAGAAGCACATAGAAGAATGCGAACAGCATCGGCACAGAAGCCGCCGCCACGGCGCGAATCCCTGCCGATTGGACTACAACCGAAACCTGTATAAGGAAGGCCAGAAATACCACTACTGCCGCCCGCCAATTCAACCGCACCGCCGTCCTAACCCGAACTGCTTCGATCCCTGGCGCAGTAGACTCGAATATGCGGCCGCCCAAAAGATGATCGTGGGGAATGATTAATTTGGTACCTAGAGCATAGACTTCGCCATGGTACAAAGCGGCGACGTTGCGGAATTCGGCATCCGCGCCCACGTACCTGTAGCGCCGGTGCCGTGCAGTGAGTGACCCCTGTCGATGAATTCTTCGGACCGGCCGGTCAGAGTCCAAATCTTCCTGGATGACGGTCGCTGTCATGATCTTTGTCTTCTCACGTACGGTGTGGTGGGACGCCCAACTGACTTTGATAGTTCCTCTTGAATCACATTCGCCTTGTTAAGCGCAACCTCAATCTCCTTCTGAAAGCGCTGAAGTTCGTCCAGCCCTATGGGGAGTTCTAGGTACGTTTCGTTCTCAGACGGGGTTGAGTAGGTTAGATGAAGTTTGCTGAACAGTATAAACTCAGAAATGGTCTTCCTATCTTCATCCAAGACCGGTCGTATTTCGGATATGATCCGCAGATCATGAATATGTGCATGATTCCTATAGAAAAGCTCAGCCCTCTTGGAGACATATTTAACAATTGGAGACGAGGCGATCTCCGCAACAATTGACTTCTTGATTTCCCAATTTTTCAGAAAATCATCGCTTAGATCCCAATCACCAAAACTTTCTCCGATGGCGGTCAAGACCTGATCCATGTCCATAGAATTTCGAACATGAATTCCTTGCATAAAAAGTATAAGCCCAGATAAATCTTTTGGATTGTCCAGGCCGAATTCCGAATGGAGGTATTTTCTTAAGTCAGAAACAGTGGATATACTGTGATTTGGTTTCGAAAAATCTCTCTGAACCTTCTGCAATTGCTCGACGGACGTCGAAATTGCATTCTCTATCTGTGAAAGACGATCCTCATCGATAGGATAGGCAGCCATCCCCAACTCCTACAGGTCCAGCACCAGCCGCTCGGGATCCTCGAGGCTTTCCTTGACGCGCACCAGGAAGGTCACCGCTTCCTTGCCGTCGACGATGCGGTGGTCGTAGCTGAGCGCCAGGTACATCATCGGCCTGATCACGATCTGGCCGCCGACCACGACCGGCCGGTCCTGGATCTTGTGCATGCCGAGGATGCCCGACTGCGGCGCATTCAGGATCGGCGTCGACATCAGCGAGCCGTAGACGCCGCCATTGGAGATGGTGAAGGTGCCGCCCTGCATGTCGGCGACGGAGAGCTTGCCGTCGCGCGCGGCGAGACCCAGCCGGCCGATCTCCTTCTCGATCTCGGCAATGGACATCTGGTCGGCGTCGCGCACCACCGGCACCACCAGGCCCTTGTCGGTGCCGACGGCGACGCCGACATGGGCGAAGTTCTTGTAGATGATGTCGGTGCCGTCGATCTCGGCGTTGACCGCCGGGATCTCCCTCAGCGCATGCGTCACCGCCTTGGTGAAGAAGCCCATGAAGCCGAGCTTCACGCCGTGCTTCTTCTCGAACACGTCCTTGTACCTGGCCCTCAGCGCCATCACCGCGCTCATGTCGACCTCGTTGAAGGTGGTCAGCATGGCGGCGGTCGACTGCGCTTCCTTGAGCCGACGCGCGATGGTCTGGCGCAGCTTGGTCATACGAACGCGCTCCTCGCGCGGGGCGTCTTCGGCCGGCGACGGCGCGCGCACGGCGACCGGGGCCGGCGCCGATCTCGGCGTCTCGGCCGGCTGCGACGGCGCGCCCTTGGCGATGGCGTCAAGCACGTCGCCCTTCAGCACCTGGCCGCGCTTGCCGGTGCCGGTGATCTGGTCGACCGCGAGGTTGGCCTCGGCGATGAGCTTCGCAGCCGCCGGCGCCGGCGGCATGGTGCGCTGCTCGATCGCGCCGGCATCGCCGGCGATCTTGGCGGTCTCGGCCGCCGCCTGCTTGACGGTGGAGGCCGCGTCCGGGCTCGAGGCCTGCGAGACGGCTTGAGGCTTGGTCGCCGGAGCCGCGGCCTCGCCGCCGGCCGAGATCGAGCCGAGGAGCGCGCCGACGCCGACCGTCTCGCCTTCCTTGGCGGCGATCTCGCCGAGCGTTCCGGCGCTCGGCGACGGCACTTCCACCGTCACCTTGTCGGTCTCGAGCTCCACCAGCGGCTCGTCGGCGGCGATCGCATCGCCGACCTTCTTGAACCATTTGCCGATGATCGCTTCGGTGACGGATTCGCCGAGGGTGGGGACGCGGATTTCGGTAGCCATTGTGCCTGTCCGTTCTGTCTCTTCTTGAGTTCTATTCGCCGAGCGCGTCGTCGAGCAAGGCGGCGAGCTGGCTGAGATGCTTCGACATCAATCCGGTCGCCGGCGAGGCCGACGCCGGCCGGCCGGTGTAGCGGACCCGCTGATGCTTGGCGTCGATATGCGCCAGCACCCATTCGAGATAGGGATCGATGAACGACCAGGCGCCCATGTTCTTGGGCTCCTCCTGGCACCACACCATCTCGGCATTGCGGAAGCGTGACAGCTCGGTGATGAGCGCCTTGGCCGGGAACGGATAGAGCTGCTCGACGCGCAACAGGTAGATGTCGTTGATGCCGCGCTTCTCGCGCTCCTCGTAGAGGTCGTAGTAGACCTTGCCCGAGCAGAGCACGACGCGGCGGATCTTGGAATCCTTGGTCAGCTTGATCGCCTGGTTCGGCAACAGCTGCGCGTCGTCCCACAGCAGCCGGTGGAACGAGCTTTCGCCCGAAATCTCCGACAGCGTCGACACCGCCCGCTTGTGGCGCAGCAGCGACTTCGGCGTCATCAGGATCAGCGGCTTGCGGAAATCGCGTTTCAATTGCCGGCGCAGGATGTGGAAGTAGTTGGCCGGAGTGGTGACGTTGGCCACCTGCATGTTGTCCTCGGCGCAGAGCTGCAGGAAGCGCTCGAGCCTTGCCGAGGAGTGCTCCGGCCCCTGGCCCTCATAGCCATGCGGCAACAGGCAGACGAGGCCCGACATTCTCAGCCACTTGCGCTCGCCCGACGAGATGAACTGGTCGAACACCACCTGGGCGCCGTTGGCGAAGTCGCCGAACTGTGCTTCCCACAGCGTCAGCGCCTTCGGCTCGGCCAGGCTGTAGCCATATTCGAAGCCGAGCACCGCCTCTTCCGAAAGCATCGAGTTGATGACTTCATAGCCGGCCTGCGCCGCCGACAGGTTGTTGAGCGGGATGTAGCGCGTCTCGTCGCGCTGGTCGTAGAGCACCGAATGGCGCTGCGAGAAGGTGCCGCGCTCGGAATCCTGGCCGGAGAGCCGGATCGGGTTGCCGTCGAGCAGGATGGCGCCGAAGGCCAGCGCCTCGGCCGTCGACCAGTCGATGCCTTCGCCGGAGTCGATCGACTGGCGGCGGTTCTCGAGGAAGCGGACGATCGTCTTGTGCGCCTCGAAGCCCTTCGGCACCTCGGTCAGCTTCTTGCCGATCTCCTTCAGCGTCTTGACCGGCACGGCGGTCTTGCCGCGCCGCTGTTCGTCCTGGTTGTCGGCCGTGCGCAGGCCCGACCAGGCGCCGTCCAGCCAGTCGGCCTTGTTCGGCTTGTAGCTCTGGCCGACTTCCCACTCGGCTTCCAGATGCGCCCGCCAGTCGGCCTTCATCTTGTCGAACTCGGCCTGGGTGATGTGGCCCTCGGCCATCAGCCGGTCGGCATAGATCTGCACCGTCGTCTTGTGGGTGCGGATGGCGCGGTACATGATCGGCTGGGTGAAGGCCGGTTCGTCGCCCTCATTGTGGCCGAAGCGGCGGTAGCAGAACATGTCCACCACCACCGGCTTGTGGAACTTCATGCGGAACTCGGTCGCCACCTTGGCGGCGTGCACCACCGCTTCCGGGTCGTCGCCATTGACGTGGAAGATCGGCGCCTCGATCATCTTGGCGACATCCGACGGATAGGGCGAGGAGCGCGAGAAGCGCGGATTGGTGGTGAAGCCGATCTGGTTGTTGATGATGACATGCAGCGTGCCGGCGACGCGATGGCCGCGCAGGCCGGATAGGCCGAGGATCTCGGCGATCACGCCCTGGCCGGCAAAGGCGGCGTCGCCGTGCAACAGCAGCGGCATCACCTTGGCGCGTTCCGACAGCGGCACGATCTCGCCGCGCTCGCGGCCGGCGAACTGGTCCTGCTTGGCGCGCGCCTTGCCCATCACCACCGGGTCGACGATTTCCAGATGCGAAGGATTGGCGGTCAGCGACAGGTGCACCTTGTTGCCGTCGAACTCGCGGTCCGACGAGGCGCCGAGATGGTACTTAACGTCGCCCGAGCCCTCGACCTCGTCGGGTGCCGCCGAGCCGCCCTTGAACTCATGGAAGATGGCGCGGTGCGGCTTGGCCATCACCTGGGAGAGCACGTTGAGGCGGCCGCGATGCGCCATGCCGAGCACGACCTCTTTCAGGCCGAGCTGGCCGCCGCGCTTGAGGATCTGCTCCAGCGCCGGGATCAGCGCCTCGCCGCCGTCGAGGCCGAAGCGCTTGGTGCCCTTGTACTTGACGTCGGCGAACTGCTCGAAGCCTTCCGATTCGATCAGCTTCTGCAGGATCGCCTTCTTGCCGGTCGCGGTGAAGGTGATCTCCTTGTCGGCGCCCTCGATGCGCGCCTGAATCCAGGCCTTCTCCTCGGGGTCGGAGATGTGCATGAACTCGACGCCGAGCGTCGAGCAGTAGGTGCGGGTCAGAATGTCCAGCATCTGCCGGATCGTGCCGAACTCGAGCCCCAGCACATTGTCGAGGAAGATCGGCCGGTCGTAATCTGCTGACGTGAAGCCGTAATTCTCCGGCGACAGCTCGTTGTAGTCCTCGAGCGGCTTGGCGATGCCGAGCGGGTCGAGATTGGCATGCAGATGGCCGCGCATGCGGTAGGCGCGGATCATCATGATGGCACGCACGGAATCGCGCGTCGCCTGGTGCACGTCGGCATCGGACAGGACGACGCCGTTGGTGACCGCCTTTTCTTTGACCTTCTTCTCGATCGTCTTTTCGACCAGGCCCCAATTGCCGTCGAGCGCCGAGACCAGTTCGCCATTGGCCGAGAGCGGCCAGGAGGGCCTGGCCCAGGAAGCGCCGTTGGCGTTCTTGCGGACGTCCGCGGCGTCGTCCTTCAGCGCCGCGAAGAAATCCTGCCACTGCGGATCGACCGAGCCGGGATCGTCCTCATAGGCGGCGTAGAGCGCGTCGATATAGTCGGCATTGCCGCCATAGAGGAAAGAGGTGAGCGAAAATTGGTCGTTGGCCTGATCTTGTCGTGCCATGTCACTTGTCGGAGCCTGGCTCCGTCTCCTTAGTTTGGAGGGAGTAGGGGAATAGGGGAGTAAGGGAATAGGGCTGTCCAGCGCCTGTCTTTCCCTATTCCCTTCTGCCTTACTCCCCTACGCTCTTAACCCTTGATCGCCTCGACCAGCGTCGTGCCCAGCCGTGCCGGCGACGGCGAAACTTTTATCCCGGCCGATTCCATCGCCGCGATCTTGTCCTCGGCGCCGCCCTTGCCGCCGGAGATGACCGCGCCGGCATGGCCCATGGTGCGGCCGGCCGGCGCCGTGCGCCCGGCGATGAAGCCGGCCATCGGCTTCTTGCGGCCACGCCTGGCTTCGTCCTTGAGGAACTGCGCGGCGTCTTCCTCGGCCGAGCCGCCGATCTCGCCGATCATGATGATCGACTTGGTCTCGTCGTCGGCGAGGAACATCTCCAGCACGTCGATGAACTCGGTGCCTTTGACCGGATCGCCGCCAATGCCGACGGCGGTGGTCTGGCCGAGGCCGACATTGGTGGTCTGGAACACTGCCTCATAGGTAAGCGTTCCCGAGCGCGAAACAACGCCGACCGAACCCTTGCGGAAGATGTTGCCGGGCATGATGCCGATCTTGCATTCGTCGGGGGTCAGCACGCCCGGGCAGTTCGGTCCGATCAGCCGTGACGTCGAGCGATCGAGCCGCGCCTTGACCTTGACCATGTCCATCACCGGGATGCCCTCGGTGATGCAGACGATCAGCGGGATCTCGGCCTCGATCGCCTCGATGATGGCTTCGGCGGCGCCCGCCGGCGGCACGTAGACGACGGAGGCGTTGGCGCCGGTCTTGGCCTTGCCCTCGGCGACGGAAGCGAAGATCGGCAGGCTCTCGCCCTTGGCGCCGGTCCAGGTCTCGCCGCCCTTCTTGGGATGGATGCCGCCAACCATCTTGGTGCCGTGATAGGCCAGCGCCTGCTCGGTGTGGAACGTGCCGGTCTTGCCGGTCAGGCCCTGAACCAGCACCTTGGTGTTCTTGTCGATGAGAATGGACATCGGAGCCCTTTTCTAAACGTTGATCGAGGAAGGCGAGACGCGCCGGTAGAGCCCGCTCACCATGTCTTGCCAGCCATCGCTGCCGGCAGGTTTGAAGTTCAGTCGCATGCGGTAGGCATCGTCGCCGTCGAAACTGTAGGTCACCCGTGCAGCGCCGCGCGGTGACGACCGCTCCAGCACCAGCTCGTCGCCATTCCAGGTGCCCGTGGCCGGCGAGGCCGGCACGAAGCCCATGGAATCGAACTGATGCATGGTGACGAGTTTGGACTGCTGGTCGAAGCCGAACACATTATGCGAGCCGAACGAGACCGTGCCGTCGCGGCGCTGCTTGTAACGCTGCACCACGAACAACCCGCCGAACTGCGCTTCCGCCAAGATTTCCGACGTTGCCGCGCCTTCATCGGCCCATTGTGTCGCCGCGACGTCCTCCTCGCCGCGCCACGCGCCGACCAGCGCCTGCAGGCGCTGGTGATCGGCCGAGAGCGAGGAGAAAGAGGCCGCGTTCATGGTCAGAGCCGCTTCAGGTCGGTGACAGTGAGGTCGCTCTTGGCATTGCCGGTGTTCAAGGTCGTCGCCGGCTCGAACATCAGCACGATAGGCTCTTCGGTGAGCGAGCGCGGCCGGTGCTCGACGCCGCGCGGCACGACGATGAAATCGCCCTCGCCGAGCTCGACCGGCCCGTCGCGGAAATCGATGGCGATGCGCCCACGCAATACGAGGAAGGCTTCATCCTCATTGTCATGCGCATGCCAGTCGAAGGCCGCGCCGAACTTGGCGACCTTGGCCTGGCTGTCATTGACGTCGCCGGCGATGTGCGGATCGAAGACCTTGGCGATCTTCGCGTCCGCCGCCTCGACCAGGTTTATCTTGCGCGGGGGCATCCGCTCAGCCCTTCACCGCCTTGACGATCTTCTTGGCCGCGTCGTCGAGGTCGTCGGCCGAGACGACGTTGAGGCCGCTGTCATTGATGATCTTCTTGCCCAGTTCGGCATTTGTGCCTTCCAGCCGCACCACCAGCGGCACCTTCAGCCCGACTTCCTTGACCGCGGCGATCACGCCTTCGGCGATCACGTCGCATTTCATGATGCCGCCGAAGATATTGATCAAAATGCCTTCGACCGCCGGATCCTTGGTGATGATCTTGAACGCCGCCGTCACCTTCTCTTTCGAAGCGCCGCCACCGACATCGAGGAAGTTGGCCGGTTCGGCGCCGTAGAGCTTGATGATGTCCATCGTCGCCATGGCCAGGCCTGCGCCGTTGACCATGCAGCCGATATTGCCGTCGAGCGCGACATAGGCGAGGTCGTATTTCGACGCCTCGATTTCCTTCTCGTCCTCTTCGGTGGTGTCGCGCAGCTCCATCACATCGGGGTGGCGGAACAGCGCGTTGTTGTCGAACGAGACTTTTGCGTCGAGCACGCGCAGCCGGCCGTTCTTCATCACGATCAGCGGGTTGACCTCGAGCAGGCTCATGTCCTTCTCGACAAAGGCCTTGTAGAGGATCGGGAATAGCGTGCCGCCGTCCTTGGCGGCGTCGCCGTCGAGCTTCAGCGCGCCGTTGAGCGTCTTGAGATCATCCGCCGTCACGCCCTTTTCCGGGTCGATGGCGACGGTGATGATCTTTTCCGGCGTGTCATGCGCCACCGCCTCGATGTCCATGCCGCCCTCGGTCGAGACGACGAAGGCGATGCGGCCGACCGAACGGTCGACCAGGATGGACAGATAGAGCTCGCGGTCGATGTCGGCGCCGTCCTCGACATAGATGCGGTTGACCTGCTTGCCGGCAGGGCCGGTCTGCTTGGTGACCAGCGTGTGGCCGAGCATCTCGTTGGCGTTGGCGACCACTTCGGCCACCGACTTCGCCAGCCGCACGCCGCCCTTGGCGTCGGGGGAAAGCTCCTTGAACTTGCCCTTGCCGCGGCCGCCGGCATGGATCTGGCTCTTCACCACATAGAGCGGGCCGGGCAGCGCCTTGGCGGCGGCTTCGGCATCGCCGGCCTTCAGCACCGGCACGCCATCCGCCACCGGCGCGCCGAACGACTTCAGCAGTGCCTTGCCCTGATATTCATGGATGTTCATGGCTTATCTCCGGATCAACTGCTGGCGGATCACTTCGAGGCGAGGTGCGGCGCGATCTTGACGCAGGCCTCGGTCAGGCCCTGCACCGTCGCCACCGAACTGTCGAACATCTTCTGCTCGCTCTTGTTGAGGTCGATCTCGATGACGCGCTCGACACCGCCGGCGCCGATCACAACGGGAACGCCGACATAGGTGTTCTTCACCCCGTACTGGCCCGACAGGTGGGCCGCGCAGGGCAGCACGCGCTTCTTGTCCTTGAGGAAGGATTCGGCCATCGCGATCGCCGAAGCCGCCGGCGCATAATAGGCCGAGCCGGTCTTGAGCAGCCCGACGATCTCGGCGCCGCCATCGCGGGTGCGCTGCACGATCTGGTCGAGCTTTTCCTTCGAGGTCCAGCCCATCTTGACGAGGTCGGGCAGCGGAATGCCGGAGACCGTCGAATAGCGGATCATCGGCACCATCGAATCGCCGTGGCCGCCGAGCACGAAGGCGGTGACGTCCTCGACCGAGACCTTGAACTCCTCGGCCAGGAAATAACGGAAGCGCGCGCTGTCGAGCACGCCGGCCATGCCGACGACATGTGTCTTGGGCAGGCCGGAGAACTTCTGCAGCGCCCATACCATCGCGTCGAGCGGGTTGGTGATGCAGATGACGAAGGCCTTCGGCGCATACTTCTTCAGTCCGGCGCCGACCTGCTCCATGACCTTGAGGTTGATGCCGAGCAGGTCGTCGCGGCTCATGCCCGGCTTGCGTGGCACGCCGGCGGTGACGATGCAGACGTCGGCGCCCTCGATGCCGGCATAGTCGTTGACGCCGGTCAGCCTGGCGTCGAAGCCGTCGACCGGCGACGACTGCGCGATATCCAGCCCCTTGCCCTGCGGAATGCCCTCGGCGATATCGAACAGAACCACGTCGCCGAGGTCCTTGAGGCCGATCATATGGGCGAGGGTGCCGCCGATCATGCCCGAGCCGATAAGCGCTATCTTGTTGCGTGCCATGTGAGGATTTTTTCCCTTTGTCTGTGACGGCGCCAAATCTTTGCGACTTGCTGACGGCGTCGAGGAAGGAGGCCGAATGCTGCGGGGAACCCGTGAGATTTCGCCGCACCCAATAGCTCCGGTGGATGGAAAATTCAAACGATTATTTTGGAGCGAGCATTTTCAATCGGTTAGATAATTTGGGTTTTACGTAAACGTCAAAATTATTGAGCCGACTTGGGAGAATTTATACAATGAAGGTGGAAATCTGAAGGCTGGCAGCCGGCGATGACGCCCTTGTGATGGCGATGCCCGGTGGGCGCGCGGGGAGCGGCATGGGTTAACGAAGGCGCTCGCAATTAAGGTGATGCGCGCTTCGGAGATTGGCCGAAGTCGCAGCCGTTGCGCTTCGTCAGCCTACGCCCGCGCCTGCTGTGCCTCCGGCGCCACCGTCTCCACCTTCCGCCTCTCCGCCCAGTCCTCCAGCCATTCGTGGCCCTGCATCTCGATAAGGCGCGAGGCAGTACGTTCGAACTCGAACACCTCGTTGCCGCGCTTGGCCGTATAGAGCCCGGTCGGCGGAGCATCGGCGCTCACCACCAGCCTGATGTGATGATCGTAGAGCGTGTCGATCAACAGGATGAAGCGCTTGGCCTCGTTGCGCTTGCCTTCGCCGAGCACCGGCACATGGTCGATGAAAATGGTCGAGAAGCGGCCGGCGATGGCCAGGAAATCGCGCGCGCCGAGCGGCTTTTCGCAAAGGTCGGCGAAGGAAAAGCGCGCAGCGTCGCCGGCCGCGCGCGGCACCGCGACCTGCCGGCCCTTCACCGTCAGCGCCGTCTCGGCCGTCGGCTTGCCGTGCGTCATTGCTTGCCAGGCCTCGTCGAGGGCGGCGTCGGCGGCCGCATCCGCCGGCGAGACGTAGACCGCCATGCGGCTGAGCTTCTCGAGGCGATAGTCCTTGTCGCTGTCCAGCGTCATCACCTCGGCATTGCGCTCCAGGAGGCCGATGAAAGGCAGGAAGAGCTGCCGGTTCAGCCCGTCGCGATAGAGGTTCTCGGGCGCGACATTGGAGGTGGCGACCAGCACGACGCCGTCGGCAAACAGCGCCGAGAACAGCCTGGACAGGATCATCGCATCGGCGATGTCGGTGACGGAGAACTCGTCGAAGCACAACACCCAGGCCTGCTCGGCCAGCGCGTGCGCCACCGGCGGGATCGGGTCGTCCTCCTTGACGTCGCCGTTCTTGCGCGCCTGCCGGTGCTTCTGGATGCGGTCCTGCACATCGGCCATGAAGTCGTTGAAATGGACGCGGCGCTTGCGCCTGACCGGCAACAGCTCGAAGAACATGTCCATCAGCATGGTCTTGCCGCGGCCGACGCCGCCATGGATGTAAAGGCCCCTGACCGCCGCCGGCGGCTGCTTGCGGGCGAACAGCCAGCCCAGCGCGCTCGATTTCTGAGCCAGTCTTTTTGCAGAGATCTCGTCGGTCAGCCGATCGAGCGCGGCGGCGATGCGCTCCTGCGCCGGGTCGCGCGCGATGGCGCCCGTCTCGACCAGATGGTCGTAGCGCTGCCTGACGGTCGCATGGGTCTGGAGGCCGTCACGCAGGTGCATCGGTCACGTTGTTGTTGAGCACATCCAGGAAAAGTAGCGGCTTTCCGCGCGCAATTGGAGCGGTTAGGCGACTCTTTCGAACGCTGAACCGCCTCAAGGGCGGCGGTTTCGCCCTACCTGGTAAGCGAGATCGGCAGGCCGGTGGAGGTCTGGCCGTCGAATTTCTCGCCGCCCGAGGAATAGAGCTTGGCCAGCGTGCCGCCATTCTCGTCATAGAGGGTCAGCTGCTTGCCGGCGACATTCCAGGACTTGATGCCGTCGATCGGCGCCGGGCAATGCAACGGGCCGGCACGGTAGCCGGCGCCGAACTTGGTCTGCGGCGTCGCCACCTTGCAGCTCTGGCCGGAAACGCTGGCGTTCCAGACACCGGCGACACTGGCCGCGGTCAGGTCCGGCGCCCCTGCGGGCGCGCTTCCATCCGGCGGCAGCGAGGCGACCTGGCTGTTCGCCGGCGCGGTTGGGAACTGCGAGCCGTCGGCGGTGCCGGGAGCCGCCGGCGGCGGCAGCTGGTTTCCGGTCACCGTGCCGGCGGGCGCGGGAGTCAGCGGCGCCGGCTGCTGGTCATCCATCGACGAGAATCGCGATGTCGAGCAGCCGCTTGCAATCAGCGCGGCCAGCGATACGGCCACCAGACCGGTCTTCGAAAAAGTCATTCCTGCCTCCGTCGGATCCGGCTGGGGGGACGCCGTCCGCGCAATCTCTCCCTCCACCAAGATGGAGAAGGTGGCAGAATTTCAACCCGATATGGTTAAAATAGGGTTTTCGGAGCAATTGTTGCAATTTTACCGCAACAGGCGTGTGACCCTCGAAGGCCTGCCTGTGGCGCGCCCCGAAGAAGCCCGTCGTGCTCGGCAAAGCCCGACGCATCCCTAAGCGGAAAGCGCCGCGCTCGGCACGAAGACATAGCCGTCCGGACCGACGACATAGCATTCGCGCAGGCCATGCGGCTTGTCGATCGTGCCGGCGAGCACGATGTGGCCGAGATCGCGCGCCCGCGCCTCGATCGCATCCGGATCGGCGCCGTAGAGACGCAGCTCGATGCCCGTCCCGCGCGTCTCGGCGCCCGTGATGACGCCGCTCATCTCATTGTCGAGATAGGAATGGTCGGCATGCAGCATGAATATCGAGCCCAAGAGCTCGATCGCCGCGAAATCCTCGTCGGCATAGACGATACGGGCGCCAAGCACGTCGCGGCAGAAGGCCTCCATCGCCGCCATGTCGGTGACCAGAAGATTGACGCCGATGCCGCGCGGCAGCGAGCGGCCGAAATCCTCGGCCTTCATCCACGGTGTCTTGGTCCGCTTCATTGCCATCGTGCTGCCCTCGGAAATTACAGGGATGTCGCTGGAACGGTCTCAGCGCGGTTCGAACCGGTAGAGCCGTTGCGCGAGCGCCACCGGGGGCCGCAGCAAGTCGGCGCAGCGGCGGTCCAGGTCGAGCGCCAGCTGATGAGCTCTCCCCACTGCCGTCTTCCAGTCGCCGGCTGTTTTCAGAAACCCCACCGCGTCTGCGGGGCGATCGGCCGCGATCATCAGATCTGCGGCGACGATGCGATCGTCTGGTGAAATGGTTTCGCCGGCCTTCAGCTTGCCGGCCAATCCGACCCACTGCTCCCAGGGGAAGGCCGCCGCCAGCTGTTTCGGGCGAGGGGGCGCTTCGGTCTCACCGCCTTGCATGAAAGGCGCCAAAGTAAACCGCGCCAATGCCCTTTCGACGAAAGACTCGGCCATTTCGCCTTGCACATCGGAGATGCCAAAGCCAGCCAGGATACTCTCTCGGTCTTTGCGACCGAGAACATAGTCGAGCCCATCGAGCATGGCCGCCGTGACGGCATCGGGATTGTTGATCGGGTCGAGCTGTTTTGCCGCGATCCGCGCATTGAGGCCTTCAGCCACCGTTGTGCCGACGCGCAGGTCGCCGCTGTAATTTATCACCTGCAGCAGCATCGCGGTTTGCGGAGCATAGGCTACAAGCCGCCCGACCTTCCGCAGAACGGCGCCCAAATCATTCTTGCGGTCGATCGCCTGGACTTCCGCCGGCTGTTTGGAAATATCGAAGGAAGGACGAAGATCGGCCGCGTGGAGCGCATTGCGTATGAACTGCGCGCGGTCGTCCTTTTTGGGAAGCGCCGTGGCCGGAAGGCGATCGAGGGCGGAAACGAAGTCAGTAAGATTGTCCTCGAACGCCCGCACATCGAGGGCCAGCCGCCAAATTCCTGCATCTTCCGCTCTCTTGGCAAAACGCGACTTCGCCTCGTCATCGAGGTCGGCCAGTGCCTGCGCAATCCCCGCCGCGCCGACCGATGCGTTGTTGGCATCGGATGCCTGCCAGCGCGCCAGTTCACCCAGCAGCCACTCGCCGCCATCTTCGGTGACAAGCGCGCGCCAGGCAGATTGGCCAAGCTGTGGCACAATCGACTGTGCCTTGGGCAGCGGTTGCATGCCGGCAATCATCGCCGCCCGATCCGGCGTTGTTGCATAGGCAAGCCTGAGTTCGACAATGCGAAGCGGCGGGTGAGTGCGTTTTTCCAAACCCGCCAGAAGCGCCGAGCCTTCGGCGTAGGCAAGGCCGCCATAGCGTATCTTAAGATAGGCCGCGTCATCGCCAAAACGATCGCGCCAGAAATTCGGGAACGTTGCCGGTTCGGCGAGCAGGAAATCGCCCGCGTCCAGGATGGCTGGCGTGTGAGCACAAGCGCCGGGCTGCGTCTGCGCGGCAGCCGGCGCTATCGGCGCGATCCCCATGATCGTCGCCACGACTGCAAGAACTGCTTGCCGACGCATGGTGGCCCCCTCCATTCCGCCGAGCGATCGTATACCGGAAATCATCGCCGGCGCCAGCGCGCGGCCTTTGGCCAGGGCATGCACCCGTCCCCAAATGCTTGCGCCAGATGGCATCGATCCTATCTTGCAAGGAGCAGAAACATGCCGGAGCCGCAACCTTGGCCGCAAGAAAGAGAGCCGCCAACCGCTATTACAGCGGCCCGCCAAGCGACCATTTCGACGGCACTCTGTTCTTCAATCCCGACGGCAAGCCGCCCGGCCGCTTCGCCGATCTCTTGAAATGGCAGCTGAGCGGCGAGCGCGCGAAATGGCCGGCGGCCAATCCGAGCCCGTTCCATCAGGCGAGGCCCGACGAGCGCGTCGACAGCGGCGCGCTGCGGCTCACCATGGTCGGCCATTCCTCGCTGCTCATCCAGACGGCGGGGCTGAACATCCTCACCGATCCGGTCTGGTCGCAGCGCGTCTCGCCGCTTTCCTTCGCCGGGCCGAAACGGGTCAACGCGCCGGGCATCGCCTTTTCCCAGTTGCCGCCGATCGACCTCGTGCTGGTCAGCCACAACCATTACGACCATCTCGATCTCGCCACGCTGAAGCGGCTGAAGGCAAAGCACGACCCGCTGGTGATCACGCCGCTCGGCAACGACGCCATTATCGACGCCGCCGTGCCCGGCATGCGGCTCAGCGCGCATGACTGGGGCGGCAGGATCGACCTCGGCAAGGATGCCGCCGTCCATGTCGAACCGGTGCACCACTGGTCGGCCCGCGGCACCCGCGACCGGCGCATGGCCCTCTGGGCGGGGTTCGTGGTCGAGACGCCAAGCGCAAAAATCTATTTCGCCGGCGATACCGGCTTCCATGGCGGCGCCAACTACCGGCTGATGGCGGAGAAGCATGGCGGTTTCCGCCTCGCCATCCTGCCGATCGGCGCCTATGAGCCGCGCTGGTTCATGGAGCCGCAGCACCAGAATCCGGAGGAGGCGGTGCAAGGCATGAAGCTCTGCAACGCAGCCCACGCCGCCGGCTGCCACTGGGGCACTTTTCAACTCACCAATGAACCGATCGACGAGCCTGCCCGCAAATTGGCCGAGGCGCTCGACGCCGAGCGCCTGCCGCGCGAGCGTTTCCGCGCCTTGCGGCCGGGCGAGGTGTGGGATGTGCCGGCCGCCTAGCCCGGAACCTGAGCCGACCACAGGAACCCAAGCCGACAAGAGGCGTTGATCCCACAACGCAATTCGGCTGGGAGCCTTCCCATGATCAAGTGGATCATCATCCTTCTTATTGTCGCCGCCGCAGCGAGCCTGCTCGGCATGCCGGCATTGGCAGGTGCGGCCGCCACCGGCGCGCGCGTCCTGATCGGCATCGTCCTCGTCATCTTCCTGCTGATCGTGCTCGGCGTCTTCGCGGTTACTTAGGTTCGGCATCTTTGCCGTAACCAGCCGCGTCGTCTTCGTCGTGGGCTAGGCCCGACCTCTTCGTCGTGGCCGGTTCGGCATCTTTGCCGTAATCAGCGGCGGCGTCTTCGTCGTCGCCAAGGCGCGACGTCTTCGCCGCCGCTTCAACCGCGCCGCACTGGTAATTCCCGCCCGTTTCCGCCATATAGCGCCAAACGGACATGGAATGACCGGCTAGATGGCAGGCACCGCCCCCTTCGCCAAGATGAACGGCATCGGCAACGAGATCATCGTTGCCGATATGCGCGGCCGTGCCGATCGGGTGACGGCGGCGGCGGCGATCGCGCTCAATGGCGACGCCGCGACCAAGTTCGACCAGATCATGGCGATCCATGACGCCAGGACGCCCGGCACCGCCTACTATATCGACATCCTCAATTCCGACGGTTCCGGCGCGCAGGCCTGCGGCAACGGCACACGCTGCGTGGTGCAGGCGCTGGCCGCCGAGACCGGCCTGAAGGCTTTCACCTTCGAGACCCGCGCCGGCATCCTCAACGCCGCGGAACATGCCGACGGCACGATCTCGGTCGACATGGGCACGCCGCGCTTCGGCTGGCAGGAGATCCCGCTTGCCGAGGAGTTCCGCGACACCCGCATGATCGAGCTGCAGATCGGCCCGATCGACGCGCCGGTGCTGCATTCGCCCTCGGCAGTCTCGATGGGCAACCCGCACGCCATCTTCTGGGTCGACCGCGACGTCTGGTCCTATGAGCTCGACCGCTTCGGCCCGCTTTTGGAAAACCATCCGATCTTCCCCGAGCGCGCCAACATCACCATCGCTCAGGTCACCTCGCCCGAAACCATGGTCATCCGTACCTGGGAACGCGGCGCCGGCCTGACCAAGGCCTGCGGCTCGGCGGCCTGCGCCGCCGTGGTGGCGGCCGCCCGCACCAAGCGCACCGGCCGCAGCGTCTCGCTGATGACGCCCGGCGGCGGCTCGCTGCATGTCGAATGGCGCGACGACGACCACGTCATCCTGACCGGTGCCGCCGAATGGGAATTCTCCGGCAGCTTCGACCCCTCGACCGGCACCTGGGCCCGCGACACCGAAAGCGCGGCCTGATGGCAATAGACGTCGTCACCTTCGGCTGTCGCTTGAACACCTATGAATCCGAGGTGATGCGCAAGGAGGCGGAAAGCGCCGGCCTCGGCGCGCTGAAGGGCGGCGCCGTCATCTTCAACACCTGCGCCGTCACCGCGGAAGCGGTGCGCCAGGCCAAGCAATCGATCCGCAAGGCCCGCCGCGAGAACCCGCACGCCCGCATCATCGTCACCGGTTGCGCGGCGCAGACCGAGCCGCAGAACTTCGCCGCCATGGGCGAGGTCGACCTCGTGCTCGGCAATGAGGAGAAGCTGAAGGCGAACTCCTATCGCGCGCTGCCCGATTTCGGCGTCAACGACACCGAGAAGGCGCGCGTCAACGACATCTTCTCGATGCGCGAGACGGCCGGCCACATGGTCGATGCGATCGAAGGCCGGGCGCGCGCCTTCGTCCAGGTGCAGAACGGCTGCGACCACCGCTGCACCTTCTGCATCATCCCCTACGGCCGCGGCAATTCGCGCTCGGTGCCGATGGGCGCCGTGATCGAGCAGGTCAAGCGGCTGGCCGGCAATGGCTATGCCGAGATCGTGCTGACCGGCGTCGACATGACCAGTTTTGGCGCCGACCTGCCGGGCGCCCCGAAGCTTGGGAAGCTGGTGAAGACGATCCTGCGCCAGGTGCCCGACGTGAAGCGGCTCAGGCTGTCCTCGATCGATTCCATCGAGGCCGATGACGATCTGCTGGACGCCATCGCCACCGAGCCCCGGCTGATGCCGCACCTGCATCTGTCGCTGCAGTCGGGCGACGACATGATCCTGAAGCGCATGAAGCGCCGCCATCTGCGCGACCAGTCGATCCGCTTCTGCGAGGACGTGCGCAAGTTGCGCCCCGGCATTGTCTTTGGCGCCGACATCATCGCCGGCTTCCCGACCGAGACCGAGGCGATGTTCGAGAATTCGGAAAGAATAGTCGAGGAATGCGGGTTGACGCATCTCCACGTCTTCCCGTTCAGCCCACGCGAAGGCACGCCCGCTGCGCGCATGCCGCAGGTCCGCCGCGAGGTGGTCAAGCAGCGCGCCGCCAGGCTCCGCGCCGCCGGCGAGGCGGCCTATCGCCGCCATCTCGCTGCCCTTGCCGGCACGCGCCAGTCGATCCTGGTCGAGCGCGACGGTCTCGGCCGCACCGAAGGGTTTACGCTGGCCGCCATCGACGCCGGGACGCCGGGCGAGATCGTCGAGGCCATCATCACCTGCCATGACGGTGCCCGCTTGATCGCGGCGCCCCTGGCCGCCCGCGCCGCCTGAGAAAAAGCAAAGCATGGCCGGTTTCTTCAAGAAGATATTTTCGTTCGGCAAGAAGGAAGTCGTCGAGGAACGCGTCGACGAGACCGCCCCGCTGCCGCCGATCAAATGGGACGCGCTCGAGGCGCTGAAGCCGGCGGCCGAGCAGGCTCCCCACCCTGATGGGGAGGGTCCCCACGAAGTGGCGGCGCGGGGTGACAGTGCCGACGCTGGTGCCAGTCACCCCCACCCCCGAGCTGCGCTCGGGACCTCCCCCATCGAGGGGGAGGTAGAGGCCGCGCCCCAACCGGTTCCGCAAGAGCCGAAGCCCGCACCGGCTATTCCACAGCCGCCGGAACCAATCGTTCCGTCCGAGCCGGAACCTCTGCCGAAGCCCCGCCCGGAAGAAGAGCCGAAACCCGTTCCGCAAACGCCCGAGCCACCGGCGCCGGAAGAAGTGCCGCCGGCACCACCGGAACCAGCGCCCGAGCCGCAGCCCCAAGAGGTGCCTGCACCCGCGCCGGCCGAGCCGGAAATTGTCCCGTCGCATCCGGAACCGCAGCCTGAGCCGTCGCCGATCGAGGTGCCGACCCTGCCCAGCGAAGTCCCTGCCGATACGCCGTCGCCGATCGAGATTCCACCGGCCGAGGCATCTTCTATCGAGCCATTTTCAGAGGTCGGCGCCGCCCCTCATCCGCCTGCCGGCACCTTCTCCCCGCATAGTGACGGGGAGAAGGAAGAAGTGCCAACGCCGACGCCCCCCTCTCCCCGTCCTTCACGGGGAGAGGGTAAGGGTGAGGGGCAGCGCCG
>NZ_RZOF01000400.1:0-5309 GCF_003998955.1 Mesorhizobium sp. M4B.F.Ca.ET.017.02.2.1
AGCCGCCGGGCTTTGCCCAGCGGCTCACCGAACTTGCCGGCAGGATCGCCGCCGACGAGACGCTGGAGCCGGCCTACCGGGCGCTGGCGCTTTCGCTTCCGGGCGAAGCCGACATCGCCCGCGACATCGGCAAGGGCATTGATCCCGATGCCATCTTCGCCGCCCGCGAGGCGCTGGCACTGGCCATTGCCAGGGCGAACCGGGAAAACTTCACCGGCCTCTATGAGCGGCTTGCCGACAAGGGGCCATTCAGCCCCGATGCGGCGAGTGCGGGCCGGCGGGCGCTGCGCAACATCCTGCTCGACTATCTGGCGCTGCTGCTGGAAGGCGCCGCGCTTGCGGCAACTCACTTCCGCTCCGCCAGCAACATGACCGACCGCGCGGCAGCGCTGACCGTGCTGGCGCACCGCCATGCCGGGTCGGCCGAAACGCAACAGGCGCTGGTCGATTTCGAGGCCAAGTACCGCAACGATGCGCTTGTGTTGGACAAATGGTTCCAGATCCAGGCCGGCGTGCCCGGGTCGAAGACCGTCGAGACGGTGCGCGCGCTGACCGGGCATCCGGCCTTCTCGATGGCCAATCCGAACCGTGTGCGCTCGCTCATCGGCACCTTCTCCAGCGCCAACCAGACCGGCTTCCACCGCGCCGACGGCGAAGGCTATCGCTTCTTCGCCGAGACCGTGCTCGAGGTCGAGAAACGCAATCCGCAGGTGGCGGCCAGGCTGGCGACCGCGTTGCGCTCCTGGCGCTCGCTGGAGCCGGGGCGCCAAGCCAAGGCCAGGGAGGCGCTGCTTGCGATCGCAGGCACGGAAAAGCTGTCGGCGGATCTAAGGGATATCGTCGAGCGAACGCTGGCGTGACTAGCGATCTCCCCCCTCGTGGGGGAGATTGGCAGTTTCGACGAATTTCAATCAATTTTTAATCTTTTTTGGCCGCGCCTCTGGACAAGGCGAATCACCTTTGATTCTTTAATGACGATTCGGACGTGCGGCGTAACCGGATCATCAAGCAGAGGGAATTCGGGGAGTAGCCATTTATGGCCAAGGCGGACGCGTGGGGCGCGCCCGGAGGGAAGGCTTTTGAGCGTCGCAACGCGCGGCGCGACGGTCTTGCCGGCAATACCCGGCTGATCGCCGAACCCGCCTATAGGCGGCTGCTGGCGGCCGAGCCTTGGCTGCGCCGCTCGATCCCTGCCCTCATCATCATCTTCCTGATCGTCATCGCCGCGCTGCGCGTCCTGTCGCTGATGAACGAGCGCGACGAGGTCGAGCGCGACGCCAAGGCAATCCTTGCGCTGGCGGTGGGCCAGATGGCGAGCGCGATCGCCGCCGACCCGAATGCGGCCACCGTCAGCGCCGCGGACCTGATGGAGAGCACCGGCCGCCAGGGCGCCATGGGCCGCAGCCATGTGCTGGCGATCACCGACGGCAGCTTCAAGATCATCGCCGTGTCGCCGCTGTCGAGCGGCTGGCAGGGGCGTTCGCTGGACAGCCTCGTTCTCGGCGGCCAGCCGCTGTTCATGTTCGGCGAGCGCGCCGGCGTCATGGAGGTCAGCATCGGCGGGCAGGATTGGTACGCGGCGATGAGCCTGACGGCCAGCCGCAAGAACGCCGCCGCCGCTCTGGTTCCGAAAGACGCAGTCTTCGACAGCTGGCGCAAGACGGTCTCGCTCAACGTCACCCTGTTCGTGCTGACGGCCGGCGTGCTGATCATCATCCTCTACGCCTATTTCGGCCAGGCGGCGCGCGCCCAGGCCGCCGACCGCATTTACCTCGAGGCGCATCAGCGCATCGACATGGCGCTGGTGCGCGGCCGCTGCGGCCTGTGGGACTGGGACATGGTGCGCGGCAAGATGTACTGGTCGCGCTCGATGTACGACATGCTGGGTTACGAGCCTTGCGACACGATGTTGTCCTTCGGCGAGGTCGACGAGATCATCCATCCCGAGGACGGCGACCTGTTCGAGCTTGCCAACCGCATCGTCGAGCGCGAGATCGACCATATCGACCAGGTGTTCCGCATGCGCCACGCCGACGGCCAATGGGTATGGATGCGCGCGCGGGCCCAGGTGATCGACCCCGAGGCGCCGGAGATCCAGCTGATCGGCATCGCCGTCGACGTCACCGAGCAGCGGCATCTCGCGCTGCGCTCGGAGGCGGCGGATCTGCGCTTGCGGACCGCCATCGAGAACATCAACGAATCCTTCGTGCTGTGGGATGCCGCCGAGCGGCTGATCATGTGCAATTCCAAATACCAGAAGGACAACGGCCTGTCGGACCGCGACGTGATGCCGGGCGCAGTGCGCGCCGTGCTGGAGGAGCGGATGCTGGCCTTCGCCTCGGAGCGCAGGCTGGCCAACGCCAACGGTCCACAGGGCGGCTCGACATTCGAGCGCCAGCTTGCCGACGGCCGCTGGCTGCAGGTCAACGAATTGCGCACCAGGGACGGCGGCACCGTCTCGGTCGGCTCCGACATCACCCAGATCAAGCTGCACCAGGAAAAGCTGGTCGACAGCGAACGACGGCTGATGGCGACGATCCACGACCTCAGCCTCGCCCGCCGGGCGGAAGAGGAGCGCGCCAGGGAACTGGTCGAACTCAACCGCAAATACATGAAGGAAACCGAACGCGCCGAGGCGGCGAACCGGGCGAAGTCGGAATTCCTGGCCAACATGTCGCATGAGCTGCGCACGCCGCTCAACGCCATCATCGGCTTCTCCGAATTGATGGAACAAGGCCTGTTCGGGCCGCTCGGCTCGCCGCGCTACGAGGAATATGCCACCGACATCAACGGCAGCGGCAAGTACCTGCTCGGCGTCATCAACGACATACTCGACATGTCGAAGATCGAGGCCGGCCAGTTCTCGATGGACCGCGAGGAGATCGACCTCTGCCCGCTGATCAAGGAGACGGTGCGCGTCATCTCGCTGCAGGCGGCGGAGAAGTCGATCACGGTGGAGACCCGCATCGCCGATGCGATGCGGCTGTTCGCCGACCGCCGCGCGATCAAGCAGATCGCCATAAATCTGCTTTCCAACGCCGTGAAGTTCACCGGTCAGGGCGGGCACATCTCGGTGCGGGCGCGCAGCGCTTCAGGAGCGCTGGTTCTGACGATCGAGGACAATGGATGCGGCATCCCCAAGGCGGCGCTGAGCAAGCTCGGCCGGCCGTTCGAGCAGGTGCAGAACCAGTTCTCCAAGAACCATGCCGGGTCGGGCCTTGGGCTCGCCATCTCGCGCTCGCTGGCCGAGCTGCAGGGCGGCGCGTTGAAGATCCGCTCGACCGAAGGCGTCGGCACGATCGTGTCGGTGCGCATCCCGCTGAAGAAGGCGACGCCTTCGGTAAAAGCTGCGGCCTAGTTTTTCAGCTTCGCGTGTTTCAGAATCCGGCTATGTCGGCGGGACAGCACCCCCTCTGTCCGGCAGGACAGAGGGGGGCGCGAAAGAACGTGGCCTTTCGAGAGTCCGGCACTCCAGTCGCCGGATCCAGATCATTCAGCCTCACTGCACGCCGTCGTCGCCGTCCCACTGCCGATGACGTCCGAAGCGGCCGCCCTTCGGCAACTCGCCCTTTTCGATCTTGCCGTCATTGTTCCTGTCCAGCATGGCGAACAGCTTCTTCTGGCGGCTCGTGATGTCGTCTGCGGTCAGCGTGCCGTCGCCCCTGGTGTCGTAGCGCGCGATGATGCGCCTTGCCATGCGCTCGAAGCGCGCCTTCTCCAGCGCGTCGGCGAGCTCGCCGACAGTCAGCCTGCCGCCATTCTCGGCGACGAGCTTCTTCAGCCGCGAGTCCATGGCGTCGGAGAACTGGTCGAAGGTGATGGCGCCGTTGGGGTCCTTCAGCGCCTCGTCGAGGCGCTGCATCATGTCGTCACGCATTTTGGCGCTGGCGTTGTTTTCGGCATAGGCCGTGGTGCCGACAGCGCCCGCGAGCGCCATGAAAGCAAGGGCAAGCTTGGTAGACTTTCTCATGGTCTTCTCCTGTTGCATCGTCACCCCCGATGCCAGGACGGCAACCTCTCAATCAGATTTCAGGCCGCCATCCATCTCTTTGTTCGAGCATCGGATTTCCTCCGCATCGGGCCCGACGCTCTCGCCGTAACATTCATCCCTTCGTCATGAGTTCTTAGCACGCAGCAAGAGGTCGAAATCCTGTCTGACCTTTCGCGACGTGTCCTTGAGATGCGCTTCCAGAACAGCGAAATCCGGCAGGTCGGTCACCGCCAGAAGCAGATCCGAGAGCCCCGGCGGCACGTCGTCGCGCTGGAACTCACCGGTCAGGCAGAGCCTGATCATCTGGGTCAGCGCGAGATAGAGCGCGTAGGCATCGCACAGCTGCTGCCTAATATCGGCGCCGGCGAAATCGGGAGAAAGCCGCGCCAGGATGTCGGCCGTCGCGGTCACCCTGCGGCCGGCCTCGACGACATGGCCGGTGAGCACCGCCACCTGGGCGATGAATTCGAGATCGATCAGGCCGCCTGGGATCAGCTTGATGTCCCAGCGGTCGCGCGGCGGCTTTTCTTTCTCGATCAGCGCGCGCATCTCCGACGCCTCGGCCACAACCTTGGCGGCGTCGCGCTGCAGGGCCAGCACGGCGGCCACCTCCGTCTCCACCTCGGCGCAGAGTGCTGCGTCACCGCCTATGGCGCGCGCCCGCGCCAGCGCCATGTGCTCCCAGGTCCAGGCGTCCTGGCGCTGGTATTTCTTGAAGGCATCGACATGGGTGGCGACCGGCCCCTTGTTGCCGGAGGGGCGCAAGCGAAGGTCCAGCTCGTAGAGCACGCCCTCCGCCGTCGGCGCCGAGACGGCGGCAATCAGGCGCTGCGTCATGCGGGTATAGTAGTGGGAGGGCGCAAGCGGCTTTTCGCCGTCGGACTCCTCTGCGTCCGGATCGTGGTCGTAGAGCAGGATCAGGTCGACATCGGAGCCCGCTGTCAGCTCGCGGCTGCCGAGCTTGCCCATGCCGAGCAGCGCCACGGTGCCGCCGGCGATGCTGCCGTGGCGCAGCGCGAATTCGGCGATGACCGCCTGCAATGCCGCCTCGATGGTGAGATCGGCAAGGTCGGAAAAGGCGCGGCCGGCGCGGGCCGGATCGATGGCGCCGGCAAGCAGCCTGACGCCGATCAGGAATTTTTGTTCCGAGGCAAAGATGCGCAAGCGATCGAGCACGTCCTCGTAGGCGCGGTCGCCCTCGATGAAAGCGGCGAGCCGCGCCGAGAGATAGGCGCGGTCGGGCAGTTCGGCGAGCAGAGCCGGATCGAGCAGGCCGTCGAAGACATGCGGCCGGCGCGGGATGATGGCGGCAAGCCTC
>NZ_RZOF01000401.1:0-5291 GCF_003998955.1 Mesorhizobium sp. M4B.F.Ca.ET.017.02.2.1
CTCCTGTTTCATGGAGAGGCGACATCCGCCTCTTGATCATCAGTCGTCGCGGCTTGGAAAAAGGTTCGAAGTTTTTTGAAATTTTTTCGAGCGGCGGAAAATAGTCCGTTCGGCGCGTGGACTTTGCGTCCGTCAAAGTCGACGATGCCCGCCGACAGCCTCTGTCATCGACCTGCAGATCTCTTTGGAGGTCAACCGCCCAGGCCGGTGATGTGGCGGAGCCAGAAGGCGAGCGCGATGAAGCCGATGATGGTGGTGACGCCGGTCCAGTCGATGCTGGCCTTCTTCAGATCGCTGACGAGCTTGACCACGAGAAGCCAGGCCACCACGACAAGCGGGAAGATGATGATGAGCCGGATCATGCGAAAACCCTCGACCAGGTAATTGCATCTCTCCAGGATATAGGAAGCCGGCCGGCCATTTTCAGCATGCCACCCGGCCACCCTCGCAGGGTCCAATAGCCGCCGCGAACGGAGTTTTGTCTTTACTGGCGCACGGAATATGCTACCGGAGCGCCATGCCCTTGTAGCTCAGCTGGTAGAGCAGCGGTTTTGTAAACCGAAGGTCGGCGGTTCGATCCCGTCCGGGGGCACCAGCGAATCGCGATTTGTTGAAGCATTTCCAAGGCGTTAGCCTCTCGCACGGTTTGGGCTGTCCATTCCGGTATCCACCTTTTGCGAAGCTGTGGAAAGTGCCAAAACTGCCGGTCCCAACTGAGAAAAGGCCAAGCCCGCCAGGGATAGGCGGGCTTGGCCTTTGTCTCAGATACCGTCACCAGCCGTTGCGGTGCCAGTTCGGCCCCTCTTGCGGGATATCGGTATCGAGCGACCAGCAAACTGTTTCGCAATCGGGTTGGGGCTCACGCTCGTCGTCGTCTTCGCGGTCGTCGTTGTCTCCTGACCAGCCCGCCAAATAGGGTTCCTCATCGCCGGTTGCCTCCAGATCGGGTTCGCCATCCATCGCGTCCAGCATCGCAATCAGCGTCTCAACCGTTCGCTCGATCCGGCGCCGCCGAGCTGGCGATTCCGTGGGGGTTGCGCGCACGTTCATCGCTTTACCCCCTCCCCGCGAGCGATTCGCGAAATATCGGCCATGATGTACTCGATATCGCCCTCGTCGAATTCCCACACTTTGTGCACCCTTGCCTTCGCGGCAAGGTCTTCGAAAGTGGATGCGGGGCAACGAATAACCCGATTGGCGGCGGTCGAAGCGCGGTCGATCTGGCGGTTATAGGCCCGGTCGATCTTCGTGAAGCCGGTCCGGCGCCGGATAGCCCATTCGGCCTTGTTGTAAGCCCGAATGGCCTCATCGAATTCGAAGCGCGCGTTGTTAGGCCGGCGCGACCATTCTGCCATTTCGCCAATTGTCATCTTCTGGGCGGCTTCCACCTCGGCGGGAGTATCCTCGCGCTTCATCGGCTTCACCAGTTTGGCGCGTTCATCAAAGTACCGGCGCTCAGCCACACCGTGTTCAGGCTCCAAAGCCCGAACCTTGTTCCATTCGAGATAGAAGGAGGCTTCGAGCGCAGCCATCCTGGAAGCAACGGGGGCTGGTGCGGCCTTGCTGGGGGCGGCCCCCAGCAGCGCCGCGACGAGTCCAACGCCGCTTGCGGCAAGTGCGCTCCGGCGGTTGACATTGGGCACGCCTTCGGCGGCAGCCCGAAAAGGGGTGTTCGGCATTTGCTATTCTCCGATTTGTGTTTTATACACAGCAATCTGTGCGTGGTTAACCCTAATCTGTATTTATCGGTTGTCAACTCGTTTCTGTGTGTGGTACACAATGAGCCAATTGAAGGGACAGTAATGCTCACTACCGGTAATCAACTGAAGGCAGCTCGCGCACTCGTTGGCATGGAGCAGCAGGAGGCCGCATCCGCCGCCGGAGTTCACGTAAACACGATAAGAAGTATGGAGGCGGCGGGGCCTTCAGCGATTGCCGGGAGAGCCCAGAATGTTCAATCTGTCCAGCGAGCCTTGGAATCGGCCGGAATAGAATTCCTGAACCATGGCAGTCCCGGCGTTAGGCTTCGGCCGAAGTGCTGAATGAGTCGCATTGCTCCTCTGGCAGTGGGCCTGCCATATCGCGACTATGAGCAAACCAATCGCCATCACCCAGAGACAGATCACGGCCATCTGCAAAGGCGCCGCGCGGGCTGGCTTTGTCGCGGAGATCATTATCAACGGCGTGGTGGTTCGGCTGGTGCCGGAGGGGCAACCTACGAAGCCCGCTGGAAGGGCATCCGATTATGAATTGGATGCCGAGTTAGAAAGTTGGGATGGCGATCGGAACCGCAGCAAATCCGCAACGGGGCCTGGCGGCTATCCTTCAGGATCGGGGCGCAAAGGAGACCCGCTCCAAGACTACTACGATCGGCTGGGATTCGATCCGCTTACCATGGGCCAAAGGGAAATGATGGAGTTGCAGAAGGCCGCCGAGGAAAAATGGAAAGCCTCGATCCCAGGCACTCCGCTCGGGAAACGGGAGCGAAATGCCCTAAAGCAGCTAAGCTCTTATGGCCCGAACATCGCAGTTCACTGGAGTAAGATTAAGAACTGCGGGGACGATACGGCAGAGCGCCTCAAGGCTCGCGGCTTTCTGGAAACGACCGCCCATCCCAAACATGCCAACAGCTTCGAGTCCTTGATCCTTACCGATGCGGGCCACAAGGCGTTCCGTGCGCTCCAGGCTGAGCAATCATGAAAAAGCCTCTTGCCATCAGTCAGCGCCAGATCACAGCCATTTGCAAGGGCGCCAAGGCAGCCGGCTACATCGCAGACGTAACGATCAATGGAGTTACGATTAGGCTGATGCCGGCTGAGATGGCCTCGCCTACCAATTCCGCCCCAAGCCGGGAAGATCCGACACTCGAAGAATGGTAGTCAAGCTCTACATCGCCGCCATCACGGCCTCAATGCTTGCCGGCGCGATCTGGCGCTACCGGCAGCGCGACATGATCGGCATGGCTGCCTGCCTGCTGATGGCCGGCATGGGCGCCTACATGCTGTTGCACTAAAGAGAAACCCGCTGCCGAGGGGACAGCAGCGGGCTTGGCTTCAAGGCTAGCCGGAAGAGGGGATTGGGACACAAGGGCATCCGGCCAGCCCTTTCAACGAGGGTGGCGATCGTTTGTTCCCAGGCCGTTCGCATATATTAGCAATCTCTTGACTAAACCCGCGCTCGCCCAGAATCGGCCTGCATCAGCGCTGGGGCTTTTTAACCTCCAGAGGTCACGCTACAGGGCCTGTAGCCATTCCCCTACGGCTGGGTAGTGCTTCAATGGTTGGCCTTGCCGGGATGTCCTGCCGCTGCCATTTGCTTGTTGAAAGCTGCGGCCTCTTGCTCCGTTTCGAATGGACGGGCGGTAGCCGTTCCATCGGGAGCGATGACTACAGCCATGTATGGCAGGCCGTTCGCTGGTGGGTGATAGACGGCATAGATCGTGCTGCGCTTCATTCCCTCATGCTACCGGGACTCAAAGACCTCGCCTAGCCTTGCGTTGAATTCAAAAGCCGATCCCGGTGAGCGACGTGCAGAAGCTGCATCTGCTCGAATAGGGTCAAAAGGTCTTCGGCTAAGTCTGCCCTAAAGCCCTTGTGATGGAAGTCGGCAACAATCTCGCGCTGGCGCGCAATGTGTCGCTCGCCCAAAAGCACGTGTTGCTCCAGCAGCGCTAGAACGGTTTCCCTCATCGCTAAGCTATATCAGGTTTCTCGCGCTTGTTATAGGGATCGCGCTTGCCTGGCTTCGGCGGCAACAGGGCCGCCGGGCCGCTTTCACCTTTAGGGACGGCAGACGTTTCAAACATCGTCCGTACTGGTTTCTGCAACTGCGATTCAGACAATTCGAGCAAGCTGTGGCACGTCGCCATCCGTGTGGCGGAGCGCCCTATTGAACGCTCTGTCGCGGCAACGATCCGAAGAGCCTTGAGATAGCGCTTCCGGTTTCCGAACAGCGTAGCCATCGCTTGCACCCATTCATTGGCGCTTCGGTCACCGGCCTAAAATAGGAGCCAAATTTTTGAAATTCAAATTGAGACTTTGTGAGCGGGGCTCCGATGGGCAAGACGCGCAATGTCGAACACTCATCAGTTGAAGGTGCGCAGGAAGTCCAGATGCATTTCAAGTTCGCGTTGCACCGCCTCGAAGTCTTGCAATAGCCCTCGGGCCACGTCGGTCCGGTGGCCGTCGAGCGTCATCTCATCGATGAGTTTGCGCTGGCGAGCAATGCGTGCCCTGCCTTCGCGAACGTGGCGTTCTCCTCTTTCCACCTTGGTCTCGGTGCTCATGCTGAGACAAGGCGGCTGATGGCCTTAAGGTTCCGCCGCCCCAACGGAACATTTGCTCGCTCCTAGAGTTGGTCGGCATGGACACTTGGACTTCCCTCGATATCAGCGCCGCAGCCCTGAAACGGGCGCAAAAGCTTCGCGAGGAAAATGACCGTGTCCGGAAGCAGGCGGAAGCGGAACTGGCCAGGGCTCGCGAACTGATTTCCGATATTGCCGAGCTTCTGGATACTCGCGGCCTGCGCTGTTGAACCGGGCGGGAAGTCACCGGGGAAGACACCCACAGCCCGGCTCGCTTTATCGAGGTGACACAGGATTTCGCGGGCCGGGCCATGCACCGACATCGAGGAGGTGTCGAAGCCCCGTTACAGTGCGCCCTGTCTAGGCAGCCCGCAAGGTATGCCTTTGGGGAAGGTGAACTCGAGCTCGCCTCACGTCCCAATTGGCGACTGAGGTCCGATGGCCGCACGCATAGGTCTGAGCACAGGAAACAACGGCCCGCCAGTTCATTGGTAGCAGTCGCAGGAGATTATCCCCTCCATCTGCGGTAACCCTGAACTGCCCGCCGCTAACTCCTTGGCGGCGGGCCTTTTGGATCTGCTGGACGCCTTGAGGTTGGTCGTAGTTGGTGGCAGAATAATAGGGTAAGGGACGGCAATTTGAGGGCTGCCGTTATGCCGTTATCGCATTACAGCGGAGTATTCGAACCCGCTGACTTGGACTTGCTCCAGCGCGTGTTTGACCAGTTGTGCGTCGAACTCCGCTTAGCACAACAAGACAAGGAACAGAGGGAAGACCTCGCAGCGGACATCGTGAGCGTTTTCCGGAACGGGCTCACGGACGAAGGGGAACTATTGCAGGCCGTTTCTAAGCGCCGCTTGGCTTAAGGCCGTCACCGCAGTTTCGGCTTGTCCGCCTGGTGCTGCATCCCCCCGATGATCGAAGCCTATTCTATATCCCGTTATGTCGGCCTATAATTGCGGCCGCCGACAAACGTCCCCCTATGAGT
>NZ_RZOF01000402.1:0-5270 GCF_003998955.1 Mesorhizobium sp. M4B.F.Ca.ET.017.02.2.1
TCGTCGAACCAGACGCCGTGCAGGGTCTCGCCCTGCCATTTCTCGCGGCCCTTCTCGTAGGACTTGAAGGAGAGCACGCTCTCGGAGGCCTGGACGTCACCGCCGCCGCCCCAACGCACGACGACGCTGTCCAGCGCCCCCGGTGCGCCCCGTCCCATCACGGTATGGGCGATCGCGTCGGCGGGGATCATGCCGGTGCCCCAGTCGGCCTGCTGCTGCGGCGGGCCGATGAGCACGCGCTGCGGGTTGTCGCGCGTTCCCTCGCCGGTGACGCCGGCGGCCCAAAGCCGCACGGCCGTGTCGAACACCTTGCCACGCCACCAGTCCGGATAGCGTCCGGTGAGATGCACCGCCCATTCGGCGCCGCCTGCCCTGGTCTTGCCGAGCTGGTTGCCGGCCATGAACAGGCGCTCGCGGTTCAAGGCGCCCGCGGCATGGAACTCCGCCTGCCTGGGATACGGCCGGTAGGCGGCCAAAAGGTTAGCGCGGCGGCGGCGCTCCAGCTCCGTCAGCAGCGCCAGGTACTGCGTCCCCGAGGAACGGCCTGACGATCGCTTCGAGGGCGCGGATGCGGGCGCGGATCTGCTCATCGCTCAGCGTGTCCAGAGTGTTGGCATCGGGGTCCTTCGGGCCGGGCAGCACCGACAGCACGATCTTCAGATACTGGTCCGGCTTTTCCGCCCTGACCTTGGCGATGACCCCGGCGCCATGATCGCGAAAATCCTGGCGCAAAGCGGCGGTGAAATCATCGCCGATGGTTCTTTTCGTCCGCTTCGGGCGGCCAGCAACGCCCGCCGGCTCGCGCGCGCGGCGCGACCGCAACGGCGCATCAGCCATGGGACCCATCCGGTTCGTTGCTGCCGGGCGCAGCTGCGACCGCCGGCTTGGCGGTTTTGCCGGCCGGCTTCCGGCGCTTGCCGGATTTGGCGCGCCTTGGCCTGGCCGGCTTGCGCACCGGCTTGGGCGCATCGCCCTCGGCAGATGCCGCCGCGCCGGTCGGCGCGGCTTCGATCGGGGCGGCGGCCGGCTCGCGCCTGTCGGGCCTCGCCATCCTGGCGATGCCGATCATTCGACCGCCCTGCGCCCCCAACGGAAAACCGAAACCGCCGACCGGGTCGACCGGCCCGCCGCGCACCATGCCGATCAGCACGCCCGGCGCGACTTCCTCGACGCATCCGGGGCGCAGCGGCCTGGCGGCGCCCTCGAAGATGCCGATGGCGCTGACGGTGTCGCTTCCGTCGTCGGCAGTGATGATGGTGGCGTAGCGGGGCATGGGGCGCTCGTGGGTGGTGTGGATTGATCTGAGAGGCGCGGTCCTTCGCGCCCCCTCTGTCCTGCCGGCCATCTCCCCCACGGGTGGGAGATCAGCAATCATGACGGCCTTCGCCAACCTCCAAGGTCGCAAAGGTGAGAGCCGGCGGCAAAGCTGCCAATCTCCCCCCTCGTGGGGGAGATGTCCGGCAGGACAGAGGGGGGCGCTGTCCCGCCAGCTTTGACCCGGAGGGCTAAGATCGAGGAAGGCTGAAACACAAAACCCGCCTCGCGGCGGGTCGTTGGCGCAAATCAGCACCATGGACAAAAGAGTAGCATAGCTGCCTGCAGCGGGCAATAGGTTATGGGTAAATTTTCCTAGGAATAATTGCTCCCCCCTCACCGCCCCTGCTGGCACTGCGGTATTCACAACATGGTTTTGACCCCGTCTGGCCATTAGCCGGCGCTTATGGGATCATTTTGCCCCGGAGACTCGGGGGAAGCAGCATGGACAGACCCGCCATGGCATCCGTCTTCAGGATGCGGCATCAGCCGGCAATCATTTCTGGCGTTCGCAGTCTTGGCACGGGCCAGGCCGATCCGGTCTTCCACTCGAGGCCGCTCGGCGAGGCGATCCGCTTCATCGTCCGGTCCGACGGCCAGTACGACCTCAGCGCCGTCGCCATCTCCTACGGCGACCGCGCCACCCCGCCGCTCGGCGGCCGCGAGGTCAGGGCGCTCTGGCAGGAATATGGCGAGCGCCTGCTGGAGGCGTAGGGTGAGCCACCCACCCACATCGGATCGGAAACGCCCCTTCGCGCGTTAAAGCGCAAACCAATGGGGAGGAACCGCCATGAACGTCGCCAATCTGCAGCTCGAGGGCCTGTTGATGGCCGTCGCGTCGATCAACCAGGTGCTGGTGCGCAAGGGAGTGCTGACCGTCGATGAGATCGACATCGCCTTGCGCCGGGCCGAGGCCAGCGAGACCGGCGAGGAACGCTCCGAAGGCATGTCGGCATCGAGCCGCGATGCCGTCAACTTCCCGATCCGGCTCCTGGAGCTCGCCAACCGCTGCCAGCCGGAGGCGGACATGCCGTCCTTCTCGAAGCTCGCCCGCATGGTCGGCCAGATGAAGGAACCTTACAACGATCAGATGTGAGGGAGTGGGTGCATCTCGGGGCGGCCAACTGTCGATGCCGGCGCGGCCCCTCATCCGCCCTTCGGGCACCTTCTCCCCGTTAACGGGGAGAAGGAATGAGTTTCACGCCCTGCCCGGCCAGCCCTGGCGCAGCGAAAGCACGCTGCCCGGTCCGTGAACGGCGGCGAAGAGCAGGCCGGCGGCGAACGGGAAATGCGACATGAAGGCGCCGAACTCGGCCTGGTTGCCGGCCCAGTGCGAAGGGCCGTGGAAGGCAAAGCCGAGAAAGGTGACGTAGACCGCGCCGATCAGCGCCGCCGGGGTCAGCAAGGCGCCGGTCAGGAAGGCGATCACCAGCAGCGTCTCCAATATCGCCGCGCACCAGGCCAGGAACAGCGGGAACGGGAAGCCGGCGGCGGCGATGTAGCCGGCAGTGGCGCCGATATCCATGAGTTTGAAGGCCACGCCCATCGCGAACATGGCGGCGAAGATCAGGCGGGCGATGAGGATGACTGCGGTCTGCCAGGTCGATTGAACATTTTCCACGATAGTCCTCCGGATTGAAGCTTGTTGATGCTCCAAGGACGGAGGAAGGGCGATGGTTCCGACAGGGTCGGGAAATTTTGTTGCCCTTGAGGCCAAACAAGGCCGACGTCGGCGGGACAGCGCCCCCTCTGTCCTGCCGGACAGATCCCCCACAAGGGGGAGATCAGATGTGACGCCAGCTTTCGCCAATCGCCAACGTTGCAGGACAAGCGGGGGCGCCGAAACAGCTAATCTCCCCCCAAGTGGGGGAGATGTCCGGCAGGACAGAGGGGGGCGCGAAGGAACTCGGCGTACGATCGTCTCGCGCCGCCGCCCTACCCCGCCTTCGCGTGCGGACAATGGCTGATCGACTCCCTGACCGTGCCGTACTCGGCGCCCCAGCGGTCGGTCATGTCGCAGCGTATATCCCACAGCTCGGGGAAGAAGCGGTGCCGGGCGCCGCCTTCCAGCATCTCCACCGGGCGGCCCTTCAGCGACCTGGAGCCGAGCCCGATCGAACGGTGGATAAGGTAGAGGTGGTTGGCGCGGAATTTCTGGAACAGTTCGTCGAACTCGATCAACGCCTCGGCGACGACATAGGCGTCGCCATGATCGTAACGCGCGTCATAGACATCCTCCACGGAAAGCCCGCGGCCGTCGAGATAAGCAGCCTTGAAGGCCCGCCAGAGGTCCGGCGGCATGCGCAAGAGCAGCTTGAAGCCGGGCGATTCCTGGCCGCTTCCATTGCCAAGCTGCAGGCGGATCTGCTGGTACTCCTTGGGCGACATGGTTTCGAGCACGTCGAGCTGCGCCGTCATCAGCCGCATCAGCCGGTGCACGCGGCCCATCAGGGTGACGATGCGGTGCGTGTCCGCCTTCTCCAGATAGTCGAGGACGTCGGCCAGCGTGTAGGCGATGAGCTTCATCCACAGCTCCTCGACCTGGTGCACGATCTGGAACTGCAGCTCGTCGGCATTGACCATTTCGGCCAGCGGCTTCTGGCATTGCAGAAGCTTGTCGCACTGCAGATAGACACCGTAGTCGCGCATCTCCGGCGTCTCGATGCGGGCGTGATATTCCGACTTCAGCATGGTTCTTCTCCCTGCCCGGCCCGGGGCATGTGTTGGATCCTTAGATCGAAGATAGACCCTTTGGGCTTGAACATTGTTCCTTTCTGTTATCCAAATAGCAAAAATTGAAGGACGAATGCCTTCAATCTGGCGATATCTGGAGAACGATCCATGCTGGATACCCTCGACCGCAAGATCGTCGCGGCGCTCCAGCGCGACGCACGCCTGTCCTTCGGCGAGCTGGCCGAGTCGGTGGGGCTGAGCAAGACGCCGTGCTGGAAGCGGGTCAAGGCGCTGGAGGAGGCCGGCGTCATCCGCGGCTATTCCACCCGCGTCGATCCGGCGGCAATCGGCTTCGGCATCGAGGCCTTCATCCAGGTGTCGATCGACTTCGAGGTGTCGGATGCCTTCGAGGCGGCGGTGAAGCGGCACCCCCTGATCCGCCGCTGCTACGCCACGACCGGCGAGGCCGACTATCTGTTGCAGATCGTGACCGTCGACATGATGGCGCTCGACCGCATGCTGCGCGAGGAGCTCAGCCGGCTGCCCGGCGTGCGCCGTACCATCACCTCGATGGCGATGCGCGAGATCAAGGGCGATATCTCGTTTGCCGATGCGGCGACGCATGCGCTGAGGAGATGAGCGCACAAACCAGATGACTTGAGAGCAGCATCCCCCTGTCCGCCAGGAAAATGGCCCAAGGCCGGCCTGAGGCCCGATCTCACCCCGGACCAGCCGCGGATGCCGGCCGCACGGGCCCGCGTCGAGCCCTGACTTTTTCTGGGAGGGTTTCGGAACGGGCGTTGAACCGGTCTATGTAGGGACGGGGATTCGCGGGTGGTGGATGTGATCTCGATCAGAATGAGTGCGGAGCCTGCCGGTCGGGCGATGACAGGACTGCCGCGGCTTTTCGCATTCAAGGCGAATGCCATCAACGCGCGCCGTGCACTGGCGGCGGCGCTGCTCGCGTCGACCATGCTGCTGCCGACGGCACCTCGGGCGGCGTCGGTCCTGCCGGGGCCGCGCGACGGATTCCAACGGTCGATGGATCAGGCTGCCCGGTTGCAGGAGGCCAAGCGCGCACTTCTGGCGCAAGCCGCAGGCGGTAATGGCGGCAACGGCGGCAATGGCGGTTCCGCTGGTGGCAACGGTGGGAATGGCGGCTCCGCAGGCGGCAATGGCGGTGACGCAGGCGGCAACGGCGGTGGCGCAGGTGGCAATGGTGGCGACGCCGGCGGAAACGGCGGCGACGCCGGTGGAAATGGCGGTGGCGCAGGCGGCAATGG
>NZ_RZOF01000403.1:0-5264 GCF_003998955.1 Mesorhizobium sp. M4B.F.Ca.ET.017.02.2.1
CCGTGGACCCGGGCACCTGGCTCACTGCGGACGACTTCTTCGTGGTCTAGCCGCGGGATCGCCTTTTGTCCTCGACGCAGTCCCAGAACAGGCTGGCGATGTCGGCGCCGCCGAAACGCTGCACCTCGCGCACGCCGGTCGGCGAGGTCACGTTGATCTCGGTCATGTAGTCGCCGATGACGTCGATGCCGACTAGGATGAAGCCGCGCTCCTTCAGTGACGGACCGATGCGGGCGCAGATCTCGCGCTCGCGCTCCGTCAGCTCGGTCTTCTCGGCGCGGCCGCCGACATGCATGTTGGAGCGGGAATCGTGCTCTGCCGGCACGCGGTTGATGGCGCCGACCGGCTCGCCGTCGATGAGGATGATGCGCTTGTCGCCCTTGCGCACGTCCTTCAGGTAGCGCTGCACGATATAGGGCTCGCGGAACATCTGGCCGAACATTTCGAGCAGCGAGGCAAGGTTGCGGTCGGCCTCGTGCAGATGGAAGATGCCGGCGCCGCCATTGCCGTAGAGCGGCTTGACGATGATGTCGCCGAACTCCTTGCGGAAGGCCGCGACCTCCTGCGGATCCTTGGTGATCAGCGTCTCAGGCATCAGGTCGGGAAATTCGGTGACGAAGATCTTTTCCGGGCTGTTGCGCACCCAGGCCGGGTCGTTGACCACCAACGTCCCAGGGTGGATGCGCTCGAGGATGTGCGTGGTGGTGATGTAGTTCATGTCGAAAGGCGGGTCCTGCCGCAAAAGCACGACGTCCATCTCCGACAGGTCGGTGCGCACCTTCTCGCCGAGCGAGTAGTGACTGCCCTTCTCGTCGCGCACCTGCATCTCCTCGATGCGCGCGAACACCTTGCCATCGCGCATCGACAGCCGGTCGGGCGTGTAGTGGAAAAGCTTGTGGCCGCGCCGCTGAGCCTCCAGCGACAGCGCGAACGAGGTGTCGCCGGCGATCGACACGGTGGAGACATGGTCCATCTGGACGGCGATGTTCAGCGGCATAGGGGTCTCCGGCACATTGGAGCGACGTGTGTCCGTTTGGACGGGCAAAGTGCGCTCCAGCACTTTGAAACTATGTCGCCGATATAAGGAAATCGGCGGGCTCTGCCAATCGCGACATTTTGAAGATCGCATCAGCCAGACGCGAACCGGCCGGGCGATTGCAGACAAGGCGAGAACCCGCGTCATCGTTTTCTTAAGCCTTGCCATGCAAGGGTGGTTCGAATGAGCCCGGCCCTGCCGACGCCGGACCGGTCCTTGATGGAACAAGAACCATGAACGCCGTCACAACCATCCGTGCCGCCCAGACCAAGCAGCTCGAGCTGACCATCCTGATGCCGTGCCTCAACGAGGCCGAGACGCTTGCCGTCTGCATCGGCAAGGCAAAGGCCTTCCTCGACAAGGCCGGCATAGCGGGCGAGGTGCTGATTGCCGACAACGGCAGCACCGACGGCTCCCAGGAGATCGCGACGGCGATCGGCGCCCGCGTCGTGCCGGTGCCGCAGAAGGGCTATGGCGCCGCGCTGCTCGGCGGCATCGCCGCCGCCAGGGGCCGCTTCGTCATCATGGGCGATGCCGACGACAGCTATGATTTCAGCGCCCTGGACGCGTTCGTGGCACGCCTGCGCGACGGCGCCGACCTGGTCATGGGCAATCGCTTCCGGGGTGGCATCGAAACCGGCGCCATGCCGCCGCTGCACCGCTATCTCGGCAATCCGGTGCTGAGCTTCATCGGCCGCCTGTTCTTCCGGATCAAGACCGGCGATTTCCACTGCGGCCTGCGCGGCTTCAATGCCGAGAGCATCAGGAAGCTCGATCTGCAGACCACCGGCATGGAATTCGCCAGCGAGATGGTGGTGCGCGGCGCGCTTGCCGGCCTGCGCATCGAGGAGGTGCCGACCACGCTCAAGCCCGACGGCCGCAGCCGGCCGCCGCATCTCAGGACCTGGCGCGACGGCTGGCGGCACCTGAAATTCCTGCTGGTCTACAATCCGCGCTGGATGTTCTTCATTCCGGGCATGGTGCTGGGCGGGCTGGGCACGCTGTTCGCTGCCCTTTTGGTGTTCGGGCCGCTCAGGGTGATCAACAATCTGTCGCTCGACCTCAACACCTTCGTCGCCGCCTGCTTCATGATCGTCACCGGCGTGCAGCTCATCACCTTCGGCGTCATCTCGCGCTACTATGCCGAGGTCACCGGTATCCTGCCGCGCAGCCGCAGGTCCGACTGGCTGACCAGGACCATCAGCACCGACCGTCTCGCCGCCAATGCCGGCATTTGCTTTGCCGGCGGTTTCGCGTTTTGCGCCTACGCCGTGCTGCGCTGGGCGCATCTCGGCTTCGGCCCGCTGGACGATTCCGAAATCCCGCGCATCGTCGTCCTCGGCCTCAGCCTGGTCGTCATTTCGTTCCAGGCCTTCTTCTCGGCATTCCTGCTCGGCGTCCTGGAAATTCCGGTCAAGCGGCTGCGAAACGGCCCGTCCAGCGAACTGCCGGCAGGCGAGAACCAATGATCGACGCGCTGCCGGGCTTCGTCCAGTCGCGCCTGTTCCGCTTCCTGGTGGTCGGCGTCGGCGCGGCCCTGCTGCTGTTCGTGCTGTCGTGGCTGCTGGTTTCGCTCGGGCTTTCGCCGTTCGTCGGCAGTGCCGCCGCCTACGCGATCGCCTTCGTCGTCGCCTATTCAGCGCAGCGCGGCTGGACCTTCGGCGGCGAGCACGATCACGCCACGGCGTTGCCGCGCTATCTCGCGCTGCAGCTGGGATGCGCCGTCTTTTCGGGCCTTGTCTCGCATGTGGCGGTTGCGCGCTTCGGCCTGTCGCCGCCTGCCATGTCGGCGCTGACCACGGTCGCGACAAGCGCGCTGAGCTATGTCGCGTCGTCGCTCTGGGTGTTTCCGGCACGCGGCTAGAGCATGATGCCGAAAAGTGTGAAGCGGTTTTCGGGCGACATCATGCTCTATCTCTTTGATTTAGAGTCGGATTCAGATTTCAGGACGACGACCTGAAATCATCCGGCTCTAGCGCATTTGCGCGCGGGCTTTACGCTTTGTGAAGCGTGCGGCGCTAGCCTGCGGCGCGCCGACCACTCGCCCGAAAGTCGATCCATGCCCGCTGCCCATGCCGCGATTCCTGCCGGGGAAACCGCCCGTTCCTGGCGCATGGATCTTGTGGCGGCGTTGCTCGCCACGCTGGTGGTGCTTTTGGTCAACGCCCATGCTGGTTTCCCGGAATTGGCCAACGCCGGCGGCGACAATGACAGCCTGCTGCAGCTGGTCCAGGTCCGCGACCTGCTGGGTGGCCAGGGCTGGTTCGACATGCACCAGTACAGGATGGGGCCGGAAGGCGGTTTCGTCATGCACTGGTCGCGGCTGCTCGACGCGCCGCTGGCCCTCGGCATCCTTGTCATGTCGGCCCTGACCGGCAGCAGGCCGCTTGCCGAGCAGGTCGTGCAGGTGGCTTGGCCGGCCCTGCTCTTCTGGCTGACGCTGTTCTTCACGGTGCGCGCCGCACGCAGTGTCGGAGGCGCCAGCGCGGTGCTCCCGGCCGTGGTTGTCGGCGCCGCCGCCTACCACTTCATCGGCATCTATTCGCCGGGTTCGCTCGATCATCACAATGTCCAGGTGATGCTGACCATGGCAAGCCTCAGCCTGCTGCTCGATGCGCCCGCGCGCAACTGGATGGCCTTGCCTGCCGGCGTCTGCGCGGCGCTGACGCTGGCCATCGGCATGGAAAGCGCGCCCTATGCCGGCACCATCGGCGCCCTGGTCGCTGTCCTGTTTCTGGTCGACGGCGTGCGGGAAAGGCAGATCGCCAGGAATTTCGGTTTCGGCTTCGCCGGAGTGTCGGCGTTGGTCTTCGTGACGACCGTCCCGATGTCCGCCTGGGGTCAGGCCCAATGCGACGCCTTTTCGATCGCGCAATTCGTTGTCGCCGCCATTGCAGGCATCGGTCTGGCGGCATCCGCCTCGATCGATGCCGTCGCCAGTCGCTGGCACCGCCGGCTGCTGGCGATCGGCCTGCTCACCGCAACACTTGCCGCGGTCGTCGTGGTGGCCTTCCCGCAATGTCTCGCCGAACCCTATGCCGGCCTCGATCCACGCCTCAAGGAACTGTGGCTCGATCACATCGACGAAGCCCAGTCGCTGTTCACGCTGCTCGTTCACAAGCCGGCCAGCGTGGCTGCCCGCTATGCCACGCCGTTGCTGGCCATCGTGGTGATGGCGTTGCGCCTCGCGCATGGCGGCCGGCGCCGGCAGGACAGCCTCGTCGGCGCCCTGCTCATCGTCGCCTTCCTGGTCAGCGCGTGGGAGATACGCGGCTCGACCTTCTCGATCGGCTTTGCCGTGATCCCGCTCTCGGCATGGATCGCCAGATGGCGTCGGCGGGTCGAGGTCAGCCCTTCGCGAAGCGTCTCGCTGCGCATGGTCGCGGCCTGGCTGCTGTCGGTGAACGCGCTCTGGGCCGGCACCGCCACCGCCATGTCGTCGGCCTTCGAGCCGGTCAAGGCCGATGACGCCGGCGTCGACAGGAACTGCGAGAGCAAGGCTTCCTTCGCGCCCCTCGCCGGGCAGTCCGGCACCACGGTGCTGGCGATCTCCAATCTCGGCTCGCCGATCCTGGCCTATACCGGACATCGCGTGTTTTCCGGACCCTACCATCGCAACATCGCCGGAAACCTTCTGGCGCTCGATGCTTTCCTGGGGTCGGACGCCGATGCGCGGGCGATCGTCGAAAGCCATCATGTCGGCCTGGTCGCTGTCTGCCGCGGCAGCGTCGAAAGCCAGCTTCTCGCCGAAAAGGCGCCGAAGGGCTTTCTGGCCGGTCTGATCGAAGGCCAGGTGCCGGAATGGCTGGAGCCGGTGGCCGAAAGCCGGGGCGCTCCGATCGAGCTCTACCGCGTGCGCGAAGGCGGTTGAACCGCCGTTTCGGCGCATGAGAAAATCGATTTCTCGATACGTTTCCTAAAGGGTTTCCTGCCAGTCTCACCGCAAATTCCGACGTGCAACAGGAACACCGATGCAAACGACGTTTGCCACCGGGCAGGCAGGCAGGGAAAACACGGATCTGGCCTTCACAGATCCGCTGACCGGGCTTGGCAATCATCGCCGCTTCTTCGACAAGGTCGACCGCCTTATCAGCGACCGTTCCGAGGACCCGGCGCCCTTCACCGTCGGCATCCTCGACCTCGACGGCTTCAAGCCGATCAACGACCTGTTCGGCCACAAGGCCGGCGACGATATCCTGATCCAGGTGGCGATGCGGCTGCGCGCCTC